>JAJRVC010000042.1 GCA_024277475.1 Deltaproteobacteria bacterium | reverse complement strand
TTGCAAAAGCCGGAGGGCTTCAGAGCCAAGGCGTCAAGGGTGAAGTTGTAGTCGTTTACCTCGAATCCTTGACAACACAGGATCTGAAGTTCTCCGGCTTTCCCGCAGGGTAAACAACATGGCAAAATAGATCCCCATCCTTTGAATTCACCAGGGGGGATATCCGGAAAATGTTATCTTTACTATTATATTTGATATAATGACAGACCATTAGCCACTATTTGCCATGTTGTTTATGCAACTATGGGGATCAAATAGGGAGACAACTAATGCATGCAGAAATTGTGATGATCGGCACGGAACTTTTGCTGGGGGAACTTGTTGATACCAACGCCAACAGATTGGCCAAGGCATTACGCGAAATCGGACTTGACCTTTATTACAAAACGACTGTCGGCGATAATCAGGCCCGAATCACGCAAGTACTCGATTTGGCATTGGATCGCTCGGATGTGATCATAACCTCAGGAGGAATCGGACCGACCGTCGATGACGTGACACGCCAGGCCGTCGCAAATGCAACCGGCCGGAAACTTATTTATAGCCTTGATCTGGCAGCGCAAATCGCAGCCCGTTTTCGAAGGTTCGGACGTAAAATGGCTGATAACAATAATCGCCAAGCTTATATTCCGGAAGGCGCTTTGCCGTTGTCCAACCCTGTTGGGACGGCACCCTGCTTTCTTTGTGAAGATATCCGGGGACGCGGCGTAGTCATTTCTCTGCCCGGCGTTCCGCGTGAGCTTGAATATATGCTGAGTAAAAAAGTGATTCCGCTGCTTGTCGAGAAGATGGGAGGAGCACAGGTCACCAAAATTCGGATCTTGAGGACCTCTGCCGTAGGCGAAAGCAACGTTGATCGGATCATCGGTGATTTGATGACTACGAAAAATCCGACCATCGGGTTGGCCGCCCATGCGGGACAAACCGATGTCCGAATCACGGCCAAGGCCGGCACCGGGCCGGAAGCCGAGACCCTCATCGCACCCCTTGAAGCCGAAGTTCGGCAGCGGCTTGGGGTGGCCATTTACGGCGTGGAAAAGGAAACCGTGCCTGAAGTGGTTGGACGGCTGCTATCAGAGAAGAATTTAAAGTTAGGCATGATCGATACCCTTACCGGCGGTCTTCCGGCCCGGGACCTTATCGGTGCCGGATTCGGCGATTTAATCACGGCCAATCTGCACACAATCGGTGTGTCGGCAGCTCTGCAAAAGGCCGGCCTGGCTCCACGAGGTGGTGCGCGCGACGGGGAATACAGCAAGCTTGCTATGGGTCTGGCGCAGTACGTCGCCCCCGCCGGGGGCGTCGGTTTTGCGCTGCTCGGCCCCTGCAACGATAATTTGACTTTCATTGCGCTTTGCGGGCCGCATGATATGCGGCTGACCAAAGCGGGCCGCAATTATCAAGATTCAGACTATGCGCGCCGCTGGCTTACGATCCAGGGCCTGGATTGGATAAGACGGGCAGTGCTGGGGCAGCTCACATCCCCGGCGGATTGGAAAGAGTAGCGAAGCTGAATCCGGAACAGTGAATTTTTTTAGTTAACCCGTCACATGAAAATAGCCAAGGACAAATGGCCAAATTAGATGCTTATTTCAGTGGCATCCGTGACTACCGTTTTTCAGCCAACTGGTGAATCAAATCATAAGGGAATCTACAAAGAGGATCTGAGTTTTTCCGGAAAACGGGCCATAAAAAATTAAAATGGAGGAATTATAGGGTGACGAAACCAAAAATAGGGGTTATACACCCCGGCATGATGGGGATCTGTGTTGCCGCAACCGTTCGGAACAGCGGCTATGAGGTCTACTGGACGTCCGGGGGACGCAGCCCGCAAAGCAGGGAACGAGCGAAAAAACTCAATCTTTCCGATGCCGGCTCATTGGCAGCCCTGTGTGAAACATGCACGGTGATCATCAGCATTTGCCCGCCTCACGCTGCGGAAGAAGTGGCCCAACAGGTACTGGCAAACTCGTTTCAGGGGGTTTATCTGGACCTGAACGCAATTTCACCGCAACGAACGATTCGTATCGGGCATCTTATGGGCAGGGCCGGGGTGGACTTTGTCGACGGCGGCATTATCGGGTTGCCGGTGTGGGAGCGTGGTAAGACATGGCTGTATCTTTCCGGTGAGAAGGCAGAGGAAGCAGCGGCTTTTTTCTCGGGAGGGCCTTTGGAGATAAGTGTCGTCGGGGATGAAGCCGGCAAGGCCTCGGCCTTAAAAATGTGCTATGCCGCCTATACGAAGGGTACCACCGCGCTGTTGTGTGCGATTTTAGCGACTGCTGAGGTATCGGGAGTGCGGGGTGAGTTAGAAACCCAGTGGTCGAGAGACTGGGCTGATTTTGGCGTACAGGCGGGAGAGAGGGTACGGAATGTCACGGCCAAAGCCTGGCGATTTGCAGGAGAGATGGAGGAAATTGCGGCAACCTTTCGCGCGGCAGGCCTGCCGGGCGAGGTTCATGCTGCCGCAGAGATCATTTATCGAAGAATTGCGGGATTCAAAGACGCCCCGGCGACACCGGCCCTTGAAGAGGTGCTGGAGAAGTTGACCCATAGTTGCAACGTTAGTAAACAAGATGGCGAAGGAAGGAAATAAAATAAGCAGGGATTGCTTCAGGAGAAAATATGGCAGACAAGTCGGATGCGGAAAAGTTGAGTGGGGAGGATGAAATCCGGAAAAAAACCCTTTCCGGCAGTGAGAGTATTGCCCGGGCGGTGGTCGATGCCGGAGTTGCGGTGGCGGCTTCCTATCCCGGAGGACCGGTAACCGGGATTGTTGAAAAATTAATTGATTTTTCTGCGTCCTGCGATCTTTATGTGGAATGGTCCAATTGTGAAAAAGTGGCCTTCGAGGTCGCGCTGGGCTGTTCGCTGGCAGGTCGGCGATCGGTGATAGCCGCCAAGCATGTCGGCATCAATCATATCCTGGACCCGTTGATGACCATCAATCTTACCGGCTGCGGCGGGGGTATGGTGATTCTGGCGGGTGACGACCCGGGATCCTATGGTTCTCAGAACGAGCAGGACAGCCGCCTTTTAGGCGCTTTTGCCGAGATTCCCATCCTGGAGCCGGCCACCCCCGACCAGGGCTACCGCATGACACGCCAGGCCTTTCGGTTATCCGAAACCTATCGTCTCCCGGTCATGGTGAGATTTGTGGCTGATTATACGGTCGACATTGCACCCGTTGTCACAGAGCCTCCAGCCCGGGCGACTCGCGCTGAGTTTAGCCGGCAGATGCGTTGGCAGGCCCTGCCGGCCCTGGTGGTTGATGATCATGCAGCGCTGCATGAAAAATTGAATCGAATCTGTAAATCTTTCGACCACCCCCCTTATCAGTCTTTCAATAACATGCATGGCGGCGGACGTACAGGTATCATCGCCGCCGGGCACACGGCAACCCGGTTGCAGCAATATGCCCCGCTTGCCGATGTTTGTGTTTTTGAACTGGGCACTGCTTTTCCGCTTCCCAGGGGGCAGATTACCGCTTTTCTCGCCGGTCTTGATCGGGCCTATGTCCTTGAGGAAGTAGAGCCGTTTATCGAGAACCAGGTCAGGGCGCTGGCCCAGTTGCAGGGGCTGAAGGTTGAAATTTTCGGCAAGACCACCGGTCATGTCCCCTGGGAAGGAGACCTCCATCTGGAAAAGCTCGCCCGCCTGCTGACCGAACAACTCGGACAGTCATTGACGCCATGCCCTGCGCCCAGCCGGATTTATCCGAGTCTTCAGCCCTTTGGTGACGGCTGCTCTTACACACCGTTTTTTAAAACCCTGCAGCAGATGATCGCTGAAAAAATAATACCCAAACCCATCGTGGTCGGTGAGACCGGCTGTCTGGTCAGGCTCAGCAATCCACCCTTCGAGATGCTGGATGTCAAATACTCCATGGGATCGAGCATCGGCATTGCCTGCGGCCTGTGGCACAGTGGTGTTGAAGACAAAATCATGGCGGTAACGGGGGATTCCGTTTTTTTTCACACCGCCCTGAATGGCCTGGTCAATGCCGCTCATCACCAGGCCGATATCATTGTGGTCATCATGGACAACGAAACCGTTGCCCTGACCGGTTTTCAGGAACGCACCGGGGCCGGTATCACGGCCATGGGAGAAAAAGTTCGGTCGATTTACCCTGAAAAAGTGGCCGCAGCAATGGGGATCGACAATGTCTACACGCTAAATGCCTTTGATGAAAAGGCCATCAGAATTGTACTCCAGCAGGTTTTCAGGCAAAAAGGGCCGTCTTTCATGGTGGTGCGCGGACGATGCCCGCATATCGAGACCAGGCAGTGTCGGGCAACGGGGGTGTCTGAGTAACCGTTCATCTGTCTTTAGGCCCTTATTGGGATTTTTCTGACAACATGTTGTAAAAGACTAAAGGTGTCGGGTGTCAGAGATTGGAGATCAGGGGGACGAGGGATGAGGGAGGATGGAAGAAAAGAGGGCGGTTAGAGGTCAGAGGACGGAATTGAAGGTGGGAAGTTGGGAAGATGCGAAAAGAGAATAACGAATATCGAAGGAAGGAAACGATTCGCTAAATCTTTTATAAAACAGACAGAATACATTCATTCGATGTTCGATGTTGGACGTTCGATGTTCGACGTTCATCAGTTTCTTTTCCGATCAGACTGGCCGTTTTTTTTGGCCAGAGGCGACGCTCATATGAAACCTCATTCATTTAGACCGGATTTACAGGATTCCCAGGATTTATTTTGGACTTGTATTTCTCTATCCTGTCCATCCTGTTGATCCTGTCAGAAAGTGGACTGTCTATGCCGTAAATATTCAATCGCCAATCTTCAATTTGATGCCGGTTCGCCGGGATAGGGAGTAATACAATGAATGAAGAAATTAAAAACGTGGCCTGTGTCGGCTCCGGACTCATCGGACAGGGGTGGGCAACGCTGTTTGCCGCTGCAGGCTATGCCGTCACCCTGCAGGATCTGAGTGACGACAAACTGAAAGGCGCAACCGAACAGGTAAATTTAAATCTGAGACTGCTGGAAGACAACGGCCGGCTTCACCCTGAATCGGCTGCCGGGGCTTACAAACTCATCCGAACCACTCTGAGTCTGGCCGAAGCCGTAAAAGGTGCTGATTACATCCTGGAATCCGTCCCGGATAATTACACGGCCAAAAAGACGGTATTCAAGCAAATGGATGCACTGGCACCTGACGACACGATTCTTGCCAGCAGCAGTTCCGGTTTGTTGATGAGTGAGATTCAGACGGCCGTTACACGACCGCAGCGTTGTGTCCTGGTGCACCCGTTTCTTCCGGTTCACCTGCTGCCCCTGGTGGAGGTTGTCGGCGGTGACCGGACTGCTTCGGAGACAGTCGACATCACCTGCCGTTTGATGGAAAAAATCGGCAAAACCCCGGTGCGGCTGAAAAAAGAGGTGTCCGGTTACATCGTCAACCGGCTCCAGGCCGCCATTCTGCGGGAGGCCGTTGATCTGGTGGCAAGCGGTGTTGCCAGTGCGGATGAGGTGGACCGGGCTTTTTGCACCGGTATGGGAATGCGGGACCCCTTTATCGGCCCTTTACTGCGTGCCTATCTGGCCGGGGACGGCATCGAGAACTTTGTGGAGCATTATTCAGAATCTTATCGTTTGCGATGGGAATCGATGGCCACCTGGAACACCATTTCTCCTTCAGTGCGTGAAGCCCTTATCAGCAGTGTCAACGAGATGCCGATTGTACGCCGGAACTCGCTTCAAAAAATCAAAAACTGGCGTGATAAGATGCTGGTGGAAATCCTGAAGCTGGATCGGACTTGTGGCTGAAAAGAAGGTTTCAGGTGTCGGGTGTCAGGTTTCAGAGGATAGAGGATGGAGGGCAGAGGTGTTTAAATTCGGAAGCGGGTAATGAT
>JAJRVC010000685.1 GCA_024277475.1 Deltaproteobacteria bacterium | reverse complement strand
GTTCACCTGAGTGGATTCAGTCCCACATGGGGGACACCAATGATCTTGAACAAATTCATCAAAATATAGCGAATCCGGTTTTGAACCAGGGAACGGCTGTCGTCCAGCCTCCTGTCCCCAAATCCCCCGGCATTGTTTTCTATAATCCAAGAAGACCCTTTCCCTATCGGACGGGAAAAGCCCTGAAATACAAAAGTTACAATGAAGCCATCCATAGCCTTGCTGCAAAATACGATCGATCACCGCAATGGGTTCAAAAAAACATGGGAAACAGCAATGATCTTAATTTAATTCATCAAAATTTAAGAAATGCGGATTAGAAAAAATAAAATTCATTTTGCCGGCAATTGACAAATCTCAGTATTTCCCCTACGATGAAGTGCAATTGTGTTGTAATATAAATAATTTAGATTTATTATTAAAAATTGAATCTGGGTTGTCTCGAAAACAGGAGCGATTTTTAAAAGGAAATGCCTCATGTCCATTTTGAATCGTGATGTGGTAGTCGTTATTAAACTTGTGACCAGTTGTATAACAGCCGGATTTTTAATTTTTTTTATTTCTGCGCTTACCGGAGAGGATCTATTCAAGAACCAAAAATCCATTGAAGAACTGGACGGACTTTTATCAGAGATATCAACAGAGCTCAACGGGGGGATAGACCGGAGAATCAAACAACTCGGAGAAATACCCGTAGTAAACCCTTATCGCAAATTTTACTGTGCAGAGCTGGCAAAAGAAATCCATGAAATTTCTTATGTAACTGAAAAGCAAAAAATCGCCTTTGACGCTTTTAATGTGAGGGATTTTGAACACAAATCCAAACGTCTGGTCAGTTATTCGGAAACCGGGGATCTGAAGAGTCTGCTTGATGAAATGGAGATTGTTAAACGGGAATTAAAAAACTCTGCAAACTTAATCGATAAAAAACGCCAAAAACTCATGCGTCAGCGAACCGCTTACATTGTCCTGTTTTTTGTTCTCTGGCTGGCCATCTATTTTTATTACGGCCGCGGAATTTTAAGATAACAGTCTATGTACGAAACTCATTATAATTTAAAAGCAATGCCGTTTCAGATTACAACGGACCCAAAGTTTCTCTGGCTCGGCGAAAAGCACTCCGAAGCTCTGGCCACCCTGAAATACGGTATATTGGAAAACAAGGGATTTCTGCTTCTAACCGGTGATGTGGGCACGGGTAAAACCGCCCTGATAAATCGCCTTGTAAAAATGATTAATGTAGCGGCGATTGTTGCCAAAATACCGGATCCGGGATTGAGCAGTCTGGAATTTTTCAACTTTCTGGCAATCGAATTTAAAATGAACAAAAAATTCGCCAGCAAGGGCGAATTCCTCATCCATTTGAAACACTTTCTTCATAAGGCCCATAATGAACGAAAAAAAGTATTGCTAATCATTGATGAAGCCCAGCGATTGAACCATGACCTTCTTGAGCAGATAAGACTGCTGTCAAACATAGAATTACAGGACAAGAAATTAATCAATATATTCTTTGTCGGACAGACTGAATTCAATGAAATGCTGATGGAGGACAAAAACAGAGCGGTCCGCCAACGAATTACCGTAAGTTACTACATCGACCCATTGACTGAAGCCGAAACTCGCCTGTATATCAAGCACCGTCTCAAAGTCGCCGGCGCCACCCGAGAAATCTTCGGGCGGGATGCAATTCGCGAAATTTATAACTTTTCCGGTGGTTATCCACGTTTGATTAATATCATTTGCGACCATGCCCTGTTGACCGGCTATTCCTACGATTTAAAATCGATAGACAAGAAGGTGATCAAGGAATGTGAACAAGAGCTTCAAATCCCGGTGGAGATCGGCTTTAAGGACGGTAAGGGTGAAAAGGATCATTCAGCCGGGCTGAATCCGCCCTATGGCGCCGCCCCACCGAAGGCCGCCATCAGCAAAAAAGCGGGAATTATTGCTGCCATAGTCATGTTGCTTGTTTTCGGCATTTATTTTTTATTCGATTCAAAGATCAGTGATACACCGCGGTGGTCCATGGACGATATCGCACCCCAGGATTATCAAGGACCGGCACCGGAAGAACTAAAAGCTCTTGAAAGAAACGAAGTCAATGTCAATGAAACGAAAACGGAAAATCCGGCAAAAAAAGCACCCACAGACAAAGAAACTAAAGACAAACAAAAAAGGGGGGAAACTCCGACTATAGTAGAAACCCCAACTGAAGTGGAAGATGGGTCCAAAAAGGTGTTGAGCAAACAACAGGAAGCGGCCCCCCTGCTTGAACGCAAATTTTCAATCTATTTCCAACACAACTCAAATGAGCTTCCCGTCGAGTCCTATCGGACATTGAATCGTATTGCGGATTTCATGCTACACAGTAATTCCGCTAGAATCAGCATCAAAGGTTATACCGATTCAACAGGCGATTACAGTTACAACGTCAGCGTATCCCGATTTCGAGCTAACACGATTAAAACCTATCTCGTCGGGAAAGGGGTGAATCCTGCCGCTATCATAGCGGAGGGGTTGGGGCCGGAAAATCCCATTGCCACAAATAAAACAGCGGAGGGTCGGCGAGAAAATCGCCGGGTCGAAATCGAACTCAGTGTCGGTGACTCAGATACCGAAAGCAAAGCGATCTTTTAACAACTGACGGGTTTTTGAACTAACTTTCAGGGCCGCCATCTCTTGTGATGATACCCAGCGGGCTTCTGCGGCATCATCCCCTGCCCGCAGTTCTCCCCTCACATAATCCGCCGTTAAATCGACAATGACATAATGAAATCTGGCACAACCGAATTCGTCCCGTTCAATATAATCGAAAGTAAAAATCGGTTCCAAAGCCAGGATGGTAATTCCGGTTTCCTCGAAAATTTCTCTCTCGGCAGCCCGCTGAAGAGTTTCACAGATTTCGACACTGCCACCGGGAATAGCCCATAAATCCAGGGCCGGTGGTTTTCCCCGGCGAACAAGTAATACCTGATCGTCTTTGAAGACGATCGCACCGACTGCAACACACGGTTGATCCGGATATTCTTTTCTCAACGGTGATAAAGAAGGTTTCACAACAGCTGACATTTTCGTTAGTTCAACCAGTATGGATTAATCAAATCTTCAAATATAGTCATGGCAGCCTCTGCTCCCTGCCCGGATGCGGTGACAATCTGTTTGTAGCCCCCTTCGACATCACCGGCTGAATACACCCCGGGTATGTTGGTGCGATGTTTTCCATCGTGTTTGATATACCCGTCAGCGGTCACCTCAACCCCCAGCTTTCGAGCCAGTTCAACAGCCGGGGTATATCCGACGGCAATGAACACGCCATTGGTTTCGAAGGTGGAAGATTTATTCGTTTTGTGGTTGACAATAAGAATCTCCTCAACCCTTTCTTTTCCTCGGATTTCTTTAATTTCCGTATCCCAGAGCACCGCTATGTTGTTGTCGGAAAGCTGTTTTGCCAAAAAATCCTGAGCCCTCAATTTGTCTCTCCGATGGACCAGGGTGACATCAACACCCATGTGGAAAAGATGCAGCGCTTCAGTCACCGCGCTGTTACCACCGCCTACCATGACCACCTTTTTCCCTTTGAACAGGGGGCCGTCACAGGTACTGCAGTAGCTGACACCTCTTCCTGAAAGTCGTGATTCACCAGGCACATTCAGGTGACGATGGATGGCGCCGGTGGCTAAAAGCACGGATTTCGTCAAAAACTTCCTGCGGTTGGTCATTACGGTAATAGGCTTTCCGATCTGTAAATCCATCACGGCCTCGCCTTGAAAAATCTGAACGTATTGCAGGGCGTGGCTCACCATGATATCTACCAGGGTCTTGCCGCCAACCGATGTAAAACCAGGATAATTTTCGACAATCGGCGTAGTGGCGACCTGTCCTCCAAGGGCTTCACGTTCCACCACGGCAGTACGCAAACCGCTGCGGACGGAATAAATCCCTGCCGTCAACCCGGAGGGCCCCCCTCCAACGATCAGCAGATCAGTCTCCACCAATTCGGCATCGCTGTCGGGTATAAAAATGGTCTGGGTCTCCAGTTTTTTCAGGGACAAGATGAAAACCTCTTCAGGTTGAGCCCCCTGTCCGATGAGAACACCATTGGCAAAGGCCTGGGGCACACTTTGGGCCGCATATTGATTGGCCAGTTCCGGTTCGGACTGGATATCGATGATTTCCAGTGAAATAGTTTCGGGCATTTCAACGGCTGCCTTGACTGCATTTACAGCCTCTTGCGGACAATAAGGACATGTTGGGCTGACAAAAACCTTTATATTTCGCGGTGAATCAATTTTTTTGATTACATTGACCGACTGATCGCTGAGATTACTTTTGCCTGATCCGATCAAAATCAGGGTTTCAAGAAAAGTCCGTGCTTCTTCCCCCATGGGTGCACCCAGCCATCG
>JAJRVC010000684.1 GCA_024277475.1 Deltaproteobacteria bacterium | reverse complement strand
TCTTTCCTCCTTTCGTCGGCCTAGCGGCCCATTATGCCCCTTATCGGGGAAGTAGATACCCGGGCCCAGAGGACCAGGATTCCGATGTTAGGTTGAATATTGAAGATTGCAAATCGGATTGTATAACCTGGATAGAACGGAAATTACAATCACCAAATCTCAAATTTCAATATCCAATGACAAAAACATTCAACGCGGTTGTACCCTATTATCGCACAAATTTTTATCCGCTGGTAATTATGCCATTTGGCCCAAATTCCGATTGCTGAAACCTGAACACCGTAACCTGACGCCGTGCGTTTCTGACAACATGTTGTCAGATAAAACCCGATAAGGGCCTAATAACGGATAACGAACAACGAAAACAAGTATTTTTTCACTCCTCAATTGTTTTAACCCAGTTTGTATTTCTTTACAAAATCATCCAGCACCATATCAAAATTCGGACGTCCGATTTCCTGCAGGTTATAATAAACCCGGGTGTTAGGTTTGTTGATTTTGATAATACGGTTCAGATCAATGGGGGTGCCGATCACCACGGACTCACAGTCGGTATTGTTGATGGTGGTTTCAAGATCCTCCAACTGCTGCTCACCATAACCCATAGCCGGCAAAACGGTACCGATCTTCGGATAAGTCTCAAAAGTTTCGGACAACCGGCCCACCGTGTACGGCCGCGGGTCAACCAGCTCGGCGGCGCCGAATTTTTGAGCAGCGACTACACCGGCACCTATTTTCATTTCGCCGTGGGTCAGGGTGGGCCCGTCTTCGACCACCAGCACTTTTTTACCCCTGATCACCGTAGGATCATCTACATCCAGGGTTGAGGCCCCGTCGATGACAATTGCATCCGGAGCCTCGGATGCAATGTTGCGGCGCACAATTTCAATGCCTTCAGCATCGGCACTGTCCATCTTATTGATGACGACGACATCAGACATTCTCAATGTGACATTGCCCGGATAATAAGTCAATTCATGACCGGGACGATGGGGATCGACAACGGTCACATGCAGGTCGGGCTTGTAGAACGGAAAATCATTGTTACCACCGTCCCACAGAATTATATCACAGCCATCCGGATCTTTTTCCGCCGCCCGAACAATAGCTTCGTAATCCACACCGGCATAAATCACGTTGCCGCGCACCACGTGAGGCTCGTATTCTTCCATCTCTTCGACGGTGCAATTGTGTTTTGCCAGGTCGGACAGTTCGGCAAAGCGCTGCACTTTCTGAGCGGCAATATCGCCGTAAGGCATGGGATGCCGGATGGCGACAACTTTCAATCCCTTATCCATCAGAATTTCAATGATACGGCGAGAGGTCTGGCTCTTGCCGCCACCGGTGCGAACCGCGCCCACCGAGATAACCGGCTTGGTGCTCTTAATCTGGGTATCACGGGGCCCCAGCATTACAAAATTAGCGCCGGCGGCATTCACCAGGGCACCCACCGACATAACATGCTGGTAGGGCACGTCGCTGTATGAGAACACACAGTCATCCACATCCAGCTCCTTGATCAGTTTGGAAAGATCTTCCTCGGCGTAGATCGGAATGCCGTCCGGATACAGGCTGCCGGCCAGCTCGGCCGGATATTTTCTGCCTTCAATGTCCGGAATCTGGGCGGCGGTGAAAGCCACTACGTTATAGTCTTCGTTACCGCGGTAATAGGTGTTAAAGTTCTGAAAATCTCTTCCGGCTGCTCCGATAATAACTACATTTTTCTTCGCCATAATTTCCTCCATTTCATTAATTTAATGGGACACAGACTTTCACGAATGAACACGGATATTGAAATATTTGGAACCTACCTAATCCATGTAATCTGCGTGCATCCGTGTCTGCTACTTAATAATCTCGGTTCCGGCTTTTCCTTCAATTGCCTTTTCAATATCCTCCAGCTGACAAATGATCCCTCGATTTCCGGTCGCTTTATAGAATTCCGCAATGGCCTCCACCTTGGGGCCCATTGAACCGGCGGGGAATTGCCCCTGTGCGGCATACTGCGCCAACTCATCGAGAGATACTTTGCGAAGTATCTGCTGATCTTTGGTGCCCCAGTTTATACCGGCACCGGCGATATCCGAGGCGATCACAAATAGTTCCGCCTTGATTTCCCGGGCCAGAATTGAACTGGCCAGATCCTTGTCAATGACGGCTTCAACACCGCGAAATTTGCGTTCTTTGCGGATTACAGGAATTCCGCCGCCTCCGCAGCAAATGACGATAAAATCCATGTCAATCAGTTTCTTGATTTCCCGGTGTTCAACAATATTCTGCGGTTTGGGTGAGGCCACCACGCGCCGGAATCCTTTATCGGTCCTCACCATCCTGTAAGATAACTTCGATGCCTCCTCCTCGGTATAAGCAGGCCCGATCGGTTTGGTCGGATTTTCAAAGCCCGGATCATCTTGATCAACGACCACATAGGTGATCAACGTTACAAATTGCTGTTCTCCATTGACACCGATTTCCATTAATGCATCATCTAATGAAGACTCCAGCATATAGCCGATTTGTCCCTGGGTCATAGCCCCGATAATTTCCAGTGGCATTTTCGGAACTTCACCGCAGCTTTCCTGCTGCAGCAATAAATTACCGACCTGGGGTCCGTTGCCGTAGGTAATCACAAATTTGTATTTTCTGGACAAGCGGGCGATCTGGCGCATCGGCAGTTTCAGATTGACAAATTGTTCTATATGAGTTCCCTTCTGTCCTTTTTTTATCAGGGCGTTACCGCCGAAAGCGATTAGGATGAGAGGTTTTGGTGTCATATGTCTTACCTTTTGTAGAATTGCAAATCTGATTTATTTTTTTTCATTTACCAAGCGCAAAGTACGCAGAGAATAGTGGTTTTTAACTTTCTGCCCTTGCTCGCATCCCGCTGCTCTTTAGCGGGGCTCAGCAGAAAATCAGCGACCCCCAGCAGCGCTGGGGGTATGAGGATGGCCCCTGGAAGGGGCCGGGCCACCTCTGCTGGGGGTCGCTGATTTTTAAATTTTTTTTAATCTCTGTTTTATCGGATCTGTTGGTTTTGATGCTCACTTGACTGACTAACCATTGGCAAGTATCTTGTTTGCCTCAGCCGACTTTGGTAGTGCCTGTTCTGCCAGCGTATACCAACAAATTGAAAAAATATGCAAAAAAAATTAAGATCCGAGTGTGGCCACCATGACCGCCTTGATCGTATGAATCCGATTTTCGGCTTCATCGAAGACAACCGAGGCCGCCGACTCGAATACTTCTTCGGTAACCTCCATGGCTTCCAAACCGTACTTCTGATTTATTTCTTCGCCGATGGTTGTCTCGCAGTTGTGAAAGGCCGGCAGACAATGCAAAAATTTAACATCCGGATTGCCGGTCTTCTCCATGGCGGCTGCATTGACCTGAAAAGGCTGGAGCATCTCGATTCGTTTCTGCCAGACGTCTTCCGGTTCGCCCATTGATACCCAGACGTCTGTGCACAGAAAATCACAACCTTTGACACCCTGGCCCAGATCATCGGTGATCGTAATTTTAGCACCCGTTTCTTTTGCAATCTTCTTAGCCTGTAAAACCAGTTCTTTGTCCGGCTGAACAATCGCGGGCGCCACGGCGCGAAAATCCATACCCATCTTGGCAGCTCCCACCAGCAGCGAATTGCCCATGTTGTTGCGGGCATCTCCCAGATAAGCAAATGATACCTGTCGCAGCGGTTTATCGCTGTGCTCTATCATGGTCTGCAGGTCTGCCAGGACCTGGGTCGGATGATATTCATTGGTCAGGCCGTTCCACACCGGAACCCCGGCATACTGCGCCAGTTCTTCGACAATCTGTTGGCCGAAGCCGCGGTATTCAATGCCGTCATACATTCGGCCCAACACGCGCGCGGTGTCTTTCATGGATTCTTTGGCTCCCATCTGGGAGCCGGAGGGCCCCAGGTACGTCACATGAGCGCCTTGATCGTAAGCCGCCACTTCAAATGCGCACCGTGTTCGAGTTGATGCCTTTTCAAATATCAACGCAATATTTTTGCCCGTTAATCGCTGCTGTTCGAGACCGGCATACTTCGATTTTTTGAGATCCACTGCAAGATCCAGCAGAAACCCAATCTCCTGGGATGAAAAATCCAATAACTTCAAAAAATGCCTGTTTCTTAGATTAAATGCCATTTTTTCACCTCACTTTTTTTAAAATCCTTCAATTTGATGGGGAAAGTAATCCTCACAACTCCCCTCCCGGTAGACATCCGCCGTCGAACAGTGCAGCCCGCCCCCGAAGGCGCTCACATCGATAAAGGGTACCGGAATGACTTCAAAGCCCAGCTGATCGAACTGCTCCAGCTGTTCTGTTTCCTGGGCATCCACACAGATGGTCTTGGCATCGAGCATGAGTGTATTCATGGACAGCCAGGGGCTGCAGAATGATAGCGGTGGATAATCATCCAAAAAGGGTTTGGCGCATTCCACGACTTCCCAGTCATTCTTTTTAAAGAACTCGAGCATGTTGGGCGTCAATGGTTTGCGCTTGCGATTGCTGAGTGCCAGCCCTGGTCGCAGGACGACAAACGTGGCATCGATGTGAATTGGATTGTCCTCGTAAAACCAGATCGGATGAATGCGATGGTCCGGAAAGTGGCGGCGCAGCCACTCAATACCAGATTCGTTCGTAACCGATGAATGGTACACAAATAGATCTTTGCCGGCACGTCCGATGTCGGCGGCATCAAAACAGGGCTCTTTTTCCGTCAAAACCCAATCACGCTCGTGGATGGCCTTTTCCTTTTCTTCCCGACTCTTCTTTTCCCATTGGCGCCAGTAATCTTTTTTATAAGTACCATCCGCCAACCTCGGTTTGGGAGCCGCCTCCCACCTGAAATTGGGATCTTCCTTAAAATATTGCTCCAATAGAGGGCGGTAACAGAGATATTCATACCAGCGGGCACGTTGGGACATGGTGGCCTCCAGAATTTCATTGCCGACGGTCAGCAGAACATCTCGCGGCGGCATGCAGCCGAACATGGATTTTTGCTCCCAGTCCGGAGTCTGGACTTCCTGGCTGAAATCCAGCGGGGTCGGACGATCGACCCGGATTCCCCGGCTCTTTAGCAGTTTCGCAAAATTATCCAGTTGCTCGTTGGCCCTGGCTTCCATTTCTTTCGGCAATGGACCGTAAGTTCCCAGCGGAAATCCGTGATCAGGCCAATCACGTTCCATGGCCGGCTCCGGAGCCTGAACCATAGTTCCATCGGCGCGACCAACGATAACATGCTTCAGTGGATCCCATTCATTCCAGGAATTGACAATGGTTCTGCAGGATTCATTTTGTTCTGACATCACAGTCTCCTTTTTTTATCTGCAACAGTGAAAAAATTTTCTGAGGTAAAAGATATCTCAGAGCATCAGAAGCAAAACTCGGGCCAACTATAATAAAATAGTATATTTATTATAATTATAGATTGTTAGAGGATGGAAGCGGGGGCAAACGGCTAAAGATCGAACCGATTATAACTCGCATAAAGTGTAACCTGTTGAAAACATATTAAATAACTTGAACCGAAAATGAAGAAAATGGGACATGTAAAAACAACAAGTAAATTCAATATCTTAAAATTTTATATGCATAAGTGTGAATCAATATCGGTTCAATTTGTATTGCTTCATTTTTCGCATGACACTGCTCTGGCTGGTTCCAAGATTCTGAGCTACTTTCCGGGTAGATCTGAAACGAATTAAAGCATCTAACAAAATTTCTTTTTCCAGATTCTTAATCTTGTCCTGTAAGCGGATCGGATACTGCAAGTCCGAAAATGACTTAGTGTTTTTTTCAATCATTTTTTGACCGAAACCAATATTGTCGGCAAAAAAATCATCCAGCAAGTCATTTTCACTTAAGACGACGGCGTTCTTAATGATGTTTTGCAACTCACGGACATTGCCGGGCAATTTATAGGCTTGAAGCTTGAGCATTGCTTCATGAGAAATTCGTCGCTGGACCCGATACTCTTCATTGTAAATATTCAGAAAAAATTTGACCATCTTGATGATATCGACCGGCCGATGACGTAACGGCGGAATATGTATCATAAAGGTGTTTAATCGGAAAAAGAGATCCTGCCGGAAACGGTCCTGCTCCGTCAACCGTTCAAGATTCCGGTTGGTGGCGGCGATTACACTGCAATCAACTTTTTTACGCCGAATGCCGCCCAGAGGCAAAATTTCCTGATCATCCAGATACTTCAGCAGCTTGGCCTGAACGCTCAGCGGCAGGTCTCCGATTTCATCCAGAAACAAAGTTCCTTCGTGGGCCAATTCAAACAAACCGATTTTGCCTTGTTCCCTGGCACCGGTGAAGGCCCCCTTTTCGTAACCGAAAAGCTCGGCTTCAAGGAGACTTTCCGGCAGGGCGGCACAATTTATCTGTATGAAAGCGTTCGATTTCCGGTTGCCGTTATCGTGGATGAATTTTGCCAGCAACCCTTTGCCGGTTCCCGATTCCCCTTGAATCAAGATGTTGGAGGCTCCCATCCGGGCAAGTTTCATGCCGATGCGCAAAACCTGCTTCATCTCTTTGCTCTCAGCCACAATGTCCTGTTGTCCGGACTCGAGCAGGCTCAATTCCTCAAATTCATTCTTATACCTTTCAGCGACCTTGCGGCTGCGCTCCAAATCTTTTTTAACCGCATTCCAATGAGTCAGATCGCGCTCATTGCTCACAATCAATGAAATATTACCGTCTTGATCTAGGATCGGTGTGCCGGTCACCAGTACCCGCTTGCGGGTTTTTTTGATATAAGACAGGGTGCTGAACTGCCGTTTGGTCCTCAAAATCTCCGGGGTAACGACACCTTCGAAGACACCTTCAGCGATCAGGTCATAAATGCTTTTGCCAATCACATCTTTGGCTCTGATGCCGTTAATCATTTCGGAAACGGTATTGATATTTATAATTTTCCCGTTGCTGTCGTGGACCCAGAGTCCGTCTGATGAGCCTTTAAAAATGGCATCGAGCTGTTTGCTGAGCTTCAAATATTCGTCCGAATAGCACAGCGCTTCATTATAGTCGTCCAGATGATGCAGGGCGGCAACGATACCCTCAATCTTGCCTCCGACCTTAATGGGTGCGGTATCTATCACCAGTCTCCGGTTGCTTCTGACCACATATTGGCCTATGCATGCCTTTCCGGTCCGGAGGCATTCCTTGAAGCGCTTGCCGGCCTCCGCCAATAGATGTTGAATATCAAGCTCGATAACGTCGGCCTGGTCCAATTCAAGCATGTTCAATGCTTTTGGATTAATGTAATCAATATTGCCATCGGCATCGGTGGCAATTAGGCCACTGCTCATTGACGTAAAAATATTTTCGTAGGTGGCTGTATATGCCATAGGACCTCACAAGGAACGAATAAACATTAAATCCGCTGGTAAGAACCTGCATTTTCAATAAAAATAAACTTTGAATTGCTGGAATATGGCAGATGCTGAGAGGTGTGTCAAGGCACAGAGATCGCAGCGCACGGTAAATTTGTTCTAGTTTTTAAATGCGCAGGCACATGAGTTTTCAGTCATGCGCAGATAGTCAAAGACCAAGCGTACATTGAGCATAAGCTGTCGCATTTTCTGCGCGACGTTACGCACGCCT
>JAJRVC010000683.1 GCA_024277475.1 Deltaproteobacteria bacterium | reverse complement strand
CTTATCGTTATTGCCAAGTATTAGCGGCTTACATGAGAGTAGAGTGTTTTTAGACAAATTAAGGCCAGATTATTTTTGTTCTAAATCTTCTATAGAATGTTAAATAAATAATGAGCCGCTGCTTACCATCTTTTAAATACATATCCATTAACCGGGATGCGCCCAGCAGGCGGCCGACCAGATCCAATTTCAATACAATGCCGTCATCAGGTTCACCTCTCAGCTCCGCGTCGATCAAATCGCTTTTTCTACTGACTTCAAACCCAATGCGGTGCAAGACTTGAATCAGGAAATCTGCTCTCAGCATTCTTTTGTCAAAGTCCGCGCCTCCTCCTGAAAATCGAAACAGTATATAGTTGTCTTCTGGTTGCTCCGAACAAAGGGAGTCGACAATGACAAAATGATAACCGAAACGCAGGTTCAGATTCATGTAGTCAGGAGATAAAACGGCATGGCTCGCAAACATGGCCGCATCCGGATTGATGATTCCACCGCTCATCACAATTTTATCGTGCTCCGCCCAGTCAAAATGGGTAAAGTCTCCCCAGCGAATTCCCGGGTGGCTCAAACCTTTTAACAACGCGGTCATGGGAACACTGCGTATTTCATCTAAAGTAACGCTTTTGTTGTCCCCGGAATTTTCTTTCAAGCCGCCACCGACATCGAGCACATAAAACAACATGGGTATTCCAGGAGCGAATTTTTTTCCCTGCTGACCTTTCTAATTCGTCGATCACCAATGTAAAACATTTCCTGCATGGCTTTTTCATGGCAAAAACGAATAATATCGTGAAATGATCGGCATCCCTCCGGGGTAAAGTTATCAGCGTTGGGATCGACGAGTTCCAAAAGAGAAATAAAGCTCATTATAGAGGTCAGTTTGCGCATGAATGGACTGCCCGAAATAAGATCTTTGCGGGCGCAAGGGCTCTCCAACATCGACTGCACAACACCGTCATAAACTGCTTTGCCGTCTGCATAGACGGTCACTTCCCTCCCCTGCGCCAATCTGGTGGTGGCATTGCCGGTGTTAACGAGAACGGGGACACCGAATTCACGGGCGACCGATGAAAAATGACCGGCCGCACTTCCGGTGTCGGTTACCACTGCATTGAGTCTGTTCATTACTTTGACATAGCGCGGTGAAGCATTTTTGGCAACCAGTACCGCCCCTTGCGGCAGGCTTTCCAGGCTGGATATAGGGTCAAGTTTAAATACCTTGCCGGCCCCGATGCCGACAGAGGCACTGTCACCACCGGAGATAATTTTGACGTTTTCGAAATTTTCGAAATTACATTCAAGGCTTTGGGACGGATTAGCTTCTCCCGCCCGTAAGGGTCTTGATTGCATAACAAAAAGCCGCCCCTTTTCATCCATACACCATTCAATATCCTGGGGTTCCTTAAAATAGGATTCGAGTTTCAAGCCCCATTCAGCCAAAACCAGTGCCGACTTATCGGTCAGTGAGGGCAAGCTCTTTTTATCACCCTCAACAGGTATCACCTCGGTCATTCCATTAGGGGAGCTGATCATCTGCTTATTTTTGATTACGATTTTTTTGTCCACGACCTTCAGCTCTTTGCCTTTTGACACGGTGATCATGTCGGGTGCTACTTTGCCACTGACCAACAACTCACCGAGACCCCACGTGGCGTGAATTTTCAATTGGTCCGCTATGTGATCCTCGATATCTTCGGTATAGATAATTCCGTTTGCCTCTGCATTTATCATTTCCAGGGCAAGGACCGCCATGGGTGTTTCAATATCTGAAAGTCCATAATTAATACGGTAGTATATGGCACTGGATGAGTATTTGCTGGCGATAACTTTTTTATAGGCATCAAAAATAGCATCTTCCCTTACATTTAAAATAGTGCTGTATTGACCTGCAAAGGAGGATTGCGAATCCTCTCCCACCGCACTGCTGCGCATGGCGACCTTTGTGTTCAATCCGCTGGTCTTCTGCAGGGTCTTAAATGCAGAGAGGGTTGCTTTTTCGATATCCGGTGGAATTTGAGCGCCTGTAAATGCTTCCATAAGCTCCTGGGAAACGGCATCGAGGGAGGCGGTAGAATTGATATCGAGTTTTGCGAGCTTGGCATCGATCAGATTTCTAAGATTATTGAATTCTATGAAATAATAAAAAGCATTGGTGGTGATGACGAATCCTGCAGGTATGGGCATTTGCAGTTCACGGCCGATCATTGCAAGATTAAATGCTTTGCCGCCGGCCGGCTTGAGCCCCTCCGAAGGTATTTCCGCCAAGGAATATGTAAACGGTGGCGCGAAATCATACTCCGGCGGTACCAGCATAAAGCGAACGTAAGAATCGAATTTTTTGAAATAATCCTTCAAGCTCTGGTAGCGCGTGGGGCACATTACCAGTAAATGGTCGATGATTTGTAAAACGCAGCCGGACAATTGATCATATTTGGCTTCGATGAGCTTAAAATCAACTTTTGTTTGGTTATGGTATATTTCCTCAGCAATGTCCGGTTAGATTATTGCATGGTCTGCATGCAGAAAAAAAATGGTGAAAAAAAATGAATAAAAGTGAATTTTTCTCTTGACAAGTAAGAAAAAATTTTCGCGGCGACTTGTAATATTAACAATAATTACAAGG
>JAJRVC010000682.1 GCA_024277475.1 Deltaproteobacteria bacterium | reverse complement strand
TGATAAAATAAAAAACATAATAAAAACGCTTCGCGAAACAGGAAGATTGGTTGTCAAGGGTGAAGGTTCGGAAAAGCAAATGAATTTATTCAATGATTAATAGGAGTTAGCTATGTCAGGTATTATGAAAGGTAGAGTAAACGCTGTTTGTCCACAAAAGTTTCAAGGTAATAGATCCGATGGCGGTAGATCGCCTGCCAGTCTTGACAGACAATTTTGGCCATGCGGGCCAATATGTGGGACGCAGCGCAGTCAACCCGGACCCAGGGCAGTATTAAAAACCGGGTGTTGTACGCCAACAGATGAATATGCTCTTTTCGGCTGTGTGCCGACCAGCCGATAAAGCGGTCCCGGCAACCTATGTGACGCGCAGCTGAAGACCAGGCCAGACAGGCAATGGGTCTTTGCTGAGAATAGACGATGTATTTAAGCTGTTCACCCACCGGATGACAATAACCCAGATAGTGGTAGTGCTCGATGAGACTGTTAAACAGCTTTTCCGATGCCGTACGGCGAACCTGACAAAATTGCAGCGGTTTGATCTCAGACAGTTTCCCATCAACACGGCTGTGATCAATTGTGACTTTCGCCGGCTTTGTGCGGTTGACAAACGGGTTGTTGACACGACGTTTTTTGGCCGGCAGCCGGATATGCCCGGCCCGGTGAAGCTCAAGCATCAAGCCGCGGCAGACCATATCTTTAAGGGCCCCGTTGGGCTGCACCCAATTCCAGGCACGGCAAAGCTTTTTAGATAAAGCCCAGCGGCTATCGCTGGGATTTTCACCGATTAATCGATTGATAAACGCGACATCATCGCTGGTCAGCAGCTTGCCCCGATATTTGAATTGCAAACTCATAGGGGCAAAATAGCACATTACCGAACGGAACGCAAGTGCACCGGATCATTTTTTTAAAGATTTCTCACCGGCTTGGTCAATGGGTTTGAATAAAGGTGCCACCCGTGACTTGTGCAGTTCGCCGTTCCATATTAAAAGCTGCACCTCATGAACGGCCAGCTGCCTTAGACACGAGTTGCCGTCAGCCGGCCACCAGTTAAACCGGCCCTTGGACAATCGCTTCTGACACAGCCAAAAACCTTGCCCGTCATACATGAGCACCTTGATGGCAGTCGCCCTTTTGTTACGGAAAATGAAAACATATCCTGAAAACGGATCTTTTTTAAGGACCTGCCGGCATACTTGAGCCAAACCGTCTATTCCTTTTCTAAAATCCGCCGGCTGCACCGCTAAAAGGATCCGCATCTGCGGGGTGACCTGGATCATGGCTTTTCGCTCCAGAATGCTTTGGCAAGTTCGAGAAGGTCAAAATCCGTTTTGCCTCTAAAGTGCATCCTCATGGTGGCGCCTTTTTGATCCGCCATTTCGATGATACACTGGCCACAACGCATTGGATCGTCCAGGTCCAGTTCAATAAAGCCGGCTGTGTTGACATCGGGCTGCTCACAAGTTGATCGGTGCGCAGTGACACGGTGTTTCAAATCGGTATAGTTAAGCCGCAATGCTTTTGAGATTCGATGCACAGGGTAATCCGGAAACAGCATTACGGCGGCTTGCCATAATGCATCGGGAATGGCGCCTCGTTTTGCTCTGCTTCGACGCCAAAGCTCAAATTGTTTTTGGACTTGTTCAACGGTGAGTTTCTTGTTCGCTGGGGCGGGTGGATCCATCGGTTATCCTCCTTCTTTATGATTTGATAACCAATAGTACATCATTACGGATTATTTTTCATGCACGCTTGCCGAAAGGACACTGTCGTTTATAAAAAAGATAGAATTCCTTAACTTTAGTTCACTTTAGTTCACTTTAGTTCACTTTAGTTCACTTTAGTTCACTTTAGTTCACTTTAGTTCACTTTAGTTCACTTTAGCTCATTTTAGGCACTCGTATGTAATAAAACCAGCACTCCCTCGTTCGCCCCTGAGCCTTTTGGGAGGATGCTCTCGGCGGGAAGAATTCCTTAGAATTTTATATTATAACCTTTGCTGAAATATTAGGTGTAACTTTGAAGCTTCGATTGGTGGGGGAGACCCGGCATAAGCGATAGGGTATATTTACGCTGGATGGCTGCGGGAGATTTGTTGAAGATTGAACCGCTCAGTTCAGGTAAGGCTGTTTCTTTATCGGTTGGGGCATGGGCTTTATCTCCAACAGACTACGGCCTCGGCTCCAATCCTTTTTCAAAACATGACAGGCTTTCGCCACAAATCCTATAATGACAACTGCCGTCGTCGATAAAATTGCTAAAACAACTAAATCCAAACCATTCACGGTGGTTTTCCCCCTTCTTAATGATTATTTTTCAGGGCTTACCCGGAGGATATTATGTACGGTGTTGTTCGTAGTGGGCATAGGGCCTGTCGCTATCCAGTTCCTTAGAATCATATTGATCATAAATGGCTAATCGGCAATTTTGCCGGAACCTTTAGCGAAACTGATATTGAAAAGCTCTTGGCTGTCTAAAATATTTTCGGCCAAAGATGATATGGCCGCTAAAAGGCATAAAAAGCTCAAAACTAAAATTTCGTACTTAATAGTTTCAATAAGTTATAAGGTCAAAATTCGAGAATTTCGACTTTTTACGAGATTGTCAAAGACAAAAAATTTAATCTTCCGCACTGACTGACAGGAGCTTTTCTTTGATATTCTGGAACCAGCCCTTTTCTGAATTTCGAACAATACATGCCTGTTTCAGAATTTTTACGAATTCAGGATTGGTATCTTTATAAGCAATAATTCTGTCCATCGAAAGGACATTATCAAGAGTCGGCGGTTTCAATTCGATATTTAATTCCCTGTTAACCGATTCCATCGTAATCGCGAGGGCATAGATCGCCACTTTTTCCGCCATTTCTCTTGCTGTGAAATCAACTTTTTCTCCGCCTTGATATCTTGCTATTTCATAGACGCAAGCCGTCAAAACCGGGTCACTGATATTTCGAGGATCTTTACATTCTTGAAGGTCGAAGTTGGTGTCTAAAAAGTCGTCCGCCATTTTCTGTAAAATCTTTATCCATTCACTATTTAGATTCTGCGGCAAGACAGCGCCGGGCCCGTAAGATAAAACTTCATTGTTGAACCGTACTAGCATTGCTTAAAATCCTTTTTCATCTAATTCGATTAGCGATAATCATTTCAATCTGTTCAGTGATATAGTTGCTGAGAGATTCCGCTTTGGCAGTGGTGATGGCCGTAATTCCTTCAGACAAAGACTCAATTTTTTCTTCAGCAATACCGGTCGTTTTATGTATCAGAAATGTATCAATTTCACCATCATCCAACAAAAACCCGCATGCACCGATGGCACCGACAAATTCGTCAGCGACAAAAACAGGAACAACCATCTTGACGAGGCCGGCATCACATTCCTCGATGACTGTCTTTTTCGTCCTCATCGCCTGCACGGCAATATTCATGTGTGCCGGGGCACAAATAAAGCTCTGCCCTTTGTCGGTGGCCTTAATTGCCGGGCATAATTTGTTGGCCCAATTTTTACATTCCGATATACGATAGCCTTCTACGTTAAACACGTTGGCATCTAATCCGGATCGTTTATTGATTTTTTCTTCCAGCTCTGCCCATATTTCCTCAGGTGCAATATCGGTCAGCTTCATTTCTTAACTCCTTTTACATCACTCTTTTTGAGCCAATCTTCCAGTCTGCGTAGCCCCTCTTTTGTAGATACCCCGGGTATGTATCCCAGATCTCTTTTTGCAGCACTTATATCAAACCAGTGAGATTTGGCAACCGCATCGGCAAGAAATCGGGTCATCGGGGGCTCTCCGGGTAATTGAAAGGCACGGTAGAAAAATTCCATGATTGCACCGAGAGTCCAGGCCGTTTTGTAGGATAGGGTGCCTTTTACCGGGGGAAGCCCGGCGGCTGCCAGGATAGCATCGATCATATCCCAGGCGGGTATCGGATCTGCCTGGCTGATAAAATAGATATTGCCGGATATTGCAGAATTTTTTTTCAATGTATCAGCCGCCAGTATGTGGGCATCTGCCGCGTTATCGATATAGGTCGTATCGACCAGATTGTTGCCGTTGCCGATACGCTTCAGTTTTTTTGCCCGGGCGATTAACCGGGGTGCAAAGTGGGGATCCCCCGGACCCCAAATTTGATGGGGCCTTAATACTACAGTCTGCAGACGATTACCGGTTGCGCTCAAGACCAGTTGTTCAGCCATGGCTTTGGTTTTAGGATAATAGGCCTTTAACCTGGCAGGGTAGGGAGCCGATTCGCTTAAGCCCTGCATATCGCTTCCGTCGAAAACAACACTGGGCGTGCTGGTGTAAATAAGTCTTGAAATATTGTTACGGCTGCATCCGTCAATAACATTTTGGGTGCCGGTGACATTGGTTTTATAATAGTCGCGGTATTTCCCCCAAGGGGGTGGTTTGGCCGCGACATGATACACCAGTTTCATCCCGAGGCAGGCCGTTTCGACGGTTTGCCGATCCCCGATATCGCCCCGGATCTGGTCGACACCCATGTTCGCAAGTTTTGGGTAATCGCCACGGGCAAGACTGCGAACTGAATCGCCACGGGCAACCAGACGCTCGATGATCGCACTGCCGAGAAACCCACCGCCACCGGTTACTAAAACCGTGGGCCGGGATGCTACCTTGTCAAATGCTTTTTTGTTCATTGGATTAAATTAAAGAATAGGAATTTTTGTTATCCTGTCGGAAAAGTTCCGCCACAGGTGGCTAAGTTCTTTTCTCAGCCCAAATTGCAAGTTTTTCCCGAAAGATTTTAGAATTATGGCGTATATCGACGGGAAAGGATTTGTGAAACAATAGGGTCTGAATGCTTTTTGTCAATTTGTTGGCCTCTGCCATACTGAGCAGCTCTTTTTCCAGCTTTCGCAGGTTACGGCGGGTTTCCCTCTTTTCAAGCTCAACGATAATTACCGGTTGCTGTTGCAGCCGGGGACCGACACCCACAAGCGCGCTGCGAAATACCCGGGGATGATTGTTAAAGATGGCTTCACAGGGTATGGTGAAAAGAGTCTGCCCGGCTGAAATGACCCGATGGCTCTTACGCCCGCAAAACCAGAGACGTCCCTTGTCATCCAGCCAGCCCAAATCTCCCATGCGATGGTGGATTTCATGGCCTTCTTTAATCTTGGCAAGGGCATCGGCAGCCGGATTTTCAAAATACATGCGGCTGACCAAAGCCCCTTTAACCGTGATCTCACCGATTTTACCCCGGGAGACCGGCAGGTCATCGGACCATCTTTCAATGGGATCGTCGCTGATGCGTATGATTCGAATGTCGATATTGTTAATAGGTCGTCCGATGCAGATTCCGTAACCTTTCTTACTGAGTTGTCGGGTTTCCATCAGGATTTCCCGGCTCTTAATTGATATAATCGGAACCGCCTCCGTAGCCCCATAGGGTGTGTGAATTTCAGCATCATCATTTAATAATGCGCTGAAGCGTTCGATATTATCTGCAGACACCGGAGCACCGGCGGAAATAACTCGCTTTAGCGAAGGCAATTTTACCCGCTTTTGCTGACCGTAACGGCCGACTCGGTTCAGGAGTGCCGGTGAGGCGAACATGTTGGTTATCCCCTGGTTTCCGACTGCTTCAATGATACGCTCGGGGTTAACC
>JAJRVC010000681.1 GCA_024277475.1 Deltaproteobacteria bacterium | reverse complement strand
GTCATAATCTTTGATGAACCGACGTCAAGCCTAACTCCTGAAGAAAAAGGCCATTTCTTTGCGTTGCTGCTTCGGTTAAAGGGAGACGGCGTTTCAATCATCTTCATTTCGCATGCGGTGGAGGAGGCGCTGGAGATTTCAGATCGGATCACTATTTTGCGAGATGGGGAATTGGTGATGACAGACGATACCACGAAGTTTAATCGCGAGAAAATCATCAAGGCCATGGTCGGGCGTACATTGTCTGAAGAGCTTTACCGGCATCAGAGTAAAGCCGAAACACGGAAACCTGGTAAAAAAGTTCTTTCGGTCCAGGATATCTCGAAGGGCAATATAGTACGGAACAATTCGTTTTCCATCTTCGAGGGCCAAATCACAGGCGTATTCGGGCTGATCGGTTCTGGTCGGACTGAGACATTCAGGATTATCGCTGGCATCGATAAGCGAGACTTCCTGCGGGGCGGGGCCATCGAACTTAATGACAGGCCGGTACGGTACTATACCCCGCATGAGGCGATTGGCGACGGTATTGTGTATGTCACAGAAAACCGCAAGACTGAAGGGGTTTTTGAGACAATGACAATTGGCGAAAACATTTTTGCGGGATTCCTATCTTCTGGACGTAAAAATGGCTGGATCATCCGGTTAAAGGACATCCAAAAGCTTGCGGGACAATGGATTAAGGACCTGAACATCAAGACTATTAATAGCAATGCACGCGTCGTCGAACTGTCCGGTGGCAATCAGCAAAAGACTGTGATCGCAAAAGGACTGACACAGGAGCCGTGCATCATCATCTTTGACGAGCCCACCCGTGGTGTCGATGTCGGAGCCATCGGCGAGATACATCAGCTGATCAATAAACTTGCCGATAAGGGGATTGCCGTGGTAGTTATTTCTTCCCATCTGCCGGAAATCATGAGCCTCTCTGACCGGATACTCGTTTGCAGACAAGGCCGGATTGTCGAAGAGCTTTCACCGGCTGAAACGACCGAAGAGGAAATCATGTATGCCGCTGTGCACTGATGGGTTCCGCAGCTGAAGTATCCGTTGAAGAGACCCTGCCCTACCAGTCCTCTTCGGCCCTGTGCGCGCTGTCCGATACCGATGAGGCCGATTGATAGGGATTAAGATCCTTATCTTAATCGAAGTGGTGCGAAATATTAAAAAATTTACGTACGTAGTATGCTATTCTTTCAGGAAAGATCAATAGATTGAACGGGAGGTTTTGGAGTCAAAAATGTAAAGATGCTCCAGATCCATAACCAGATTTATCTCGTCTCCTTGACAAACAAGTCTTCTGCCCTCGCTCTTGGCCTTAAATATTACTCCCTGCAAATCCACATGCATAAAAGTTTCGCTGCCAAGGGGTTCGACTACCTCAACGACGCCATCTACTTTCCACCCTTCCGGGGATTCGATGTTTCCAGTATCAATAACCAGGTCTTCCGGCCGGAGACCCATGATGACTTCCATTCCACCCATGATTTTCGCATCTGATTTTTCGGGAATGGGTATCTGCAGTTTTCCCTGAAAATCCAACTTCAGCTTAGTGTCTTTGCGAATAATTCTGGCCGGAACCAGATTCATGGGAGGCGTGCCGATAAATCCGGCGACAAAGGTGTTCACAGGTTCCTGAAAGAGCTCTATAGGCTTGCCAATCTGTTCGATGTATCCATCGCGCATGACAACAATTCTATCGGCCAGAGTCATGGCTTCCACCTGATCATGGGTTACATAAATAATGGTGGATTGAATTTTCTGATGCAACCGTTTCATTTCCGTGCGCATCTGGATACGTAAAGTTGCATCGAGGTTGGAAAGCGGCTCGTCAAACAGAAAGACGGACGGATTGCGAACCATAGCTCTTCCCATAGCAACTCTTTGACGCTGGCCACCGGACAGCTCGAAAGGTTTTCTCTCGAGCAAGTTGCCAAGTTCTAGGATATCTGCAACCTCTTTGATACGCTTTTCAATCTCCCCTTTAGACGTCCTGCTCACCCTTAACGCGAAGGACATGTTACCAAAAACATTCATGTGGGGATAAAGGGCATAGTTCTGAAAAACCATAGCTACATTCCGGTGCTTTGGAGCTACATCATTCACTACGCGGTTTCCTATGCGCACATTCCCCTCGGAAATTTTCTCCAAACCTGCGATCATGCGCAATGTTGTGGATTTACCACACCCTGAAGGGCCCACTAACACCAAAAATTCCTTGTCATAAACTTCAAGATTAATCCCATGAACAACTTCTAACCTACCAAATCTTTTCACCACATTGTCCAGGATTACTTTCGCCATTATGATGTCCTAAAAATCTTTTTATGAATATAAGGTCAGAAGCTCTTTACATAACCGCCTATTTTTCCGATGTTGGGCCTAACTTTTTTGTAACCGGGGCATATATATATCTTCTAAATCTTCTCCTTGAAGCCTTTAGTTATTCGTCATAAAACGTCTGACATCATCCTCGGAACACATGCCACTGCGCGCCCCTAACTTTATTGTATTTAATGCTCCACAAGCATTAGCAAACCTGGCGGTCTTTCTCATTTCCCATCCTTTGAGAAATCCAAAGATCATACCGGCGTGGAACGCGTCTCCAGAGCCGGTGCCGTCAACAGGATCAATCCTGAATGCCGGACTTTGAAAAGCCTCTTTCTCCGTTGCTACAAAACAGCCTTCAGAGCCATGGGATATGGCAACACTGGGAACCTTGTATTTTTCGAGTAGAGCAACCGCCATATCAAGGGGATGATCCTTTTGGGTAAGATCCTGTGCACCCCCGATACATGGTATGAAGAGATCACATAATGATATCATCTCCTCCAATTCGTCCATCGTCGCCAAACCGAGATCCTCGGTAAAATCAGATGCCGGAATATCAAGATCGAAGGCGATTGGTATATCCGTAGACTTTGCAATTTTTGCCCCTTTAATAAATGGGTTCAGACGCATCTCCGAACCTTCAACATGAAGGAGACGACACGAATGTATATATTTGGAGGACTCGGCGATAAAGGCCTCATCGACTTCCGTGAGGACGTTGGGAAAGAGAACGATTGATCTCTCTCCATCAGCACCCACGACAATCCACGTCCAGGCTGAATGCTTTCCCGGGACGATCTTGCAATGGCTCAAGTCAATACCATTATCCATGCATGATTTCCGGATCATAGCCGCAAAGTTATCGTCACCAAGCTTGCCCAGATAGCCGGTCTTCAGTCCTAATCGGGATAGACCAGTCAAGGTATTGCCCATCACACCTCCATTGAACAGATTATACTTCTGCGGTGGACATACGACCTTGGCATTTGCATCAGGTATGCGATAGAGCTGAATGACTTGGTCAATGGCGTTGGTCCCCAAACCGATAACATCCAACTTTGAAGTCATTTTTTATCCTTCTCCGGCTAACTCAATCATTTAATCATTTTTAGGGTCTAATTCCCCGTAGTTTGCTGCAACAAAATTAATTTTACTTTTTAAGATACCCCGAGGCTTGCCGCGGCGAGGTTCATTGATCTCCTCCTCTACCTGAATGACCCCATGAGAGTGCCTTTTATCATGTAACGCTCAATCACAAAGGCTAAGATGGCAACCGGCAAGATGGATAGTAGAGCAGCAGCCGAGATCTCCCACCAGGGGATGCGGGTCGAAGCTCGTGCGATGATCACAAGCGGCAAGGTTTGCGATTTGTTTATGGTCAGAATGAGCGCGAAAATGAACTCACTCCAGGAGAAAATAATGCAAAAAAGAAATGTAACAAGCAGACCCGATTTGGAGAGAGGAACAACAATACGAAAAAAGGCGCCAAAATGTGAACAACCGTCAACAATTGCCGCCTCATCGAGCTCGGTTGGAATATTGTCAAAAAAATCTTTCATTAGCCACACGACCAGTGGCAGGTTATATCCGATATATACAATGATAAGGGATATCCGTGTGTCCAATAGACGAAGCGAGTTAAACATAACGAAATATGGAATAGCGATAACAACTGCCGGCATGATGCGCAGTGAAATAAACCAAAAAGAAATATCATCGTTTCCAAACTTGCCAAAGCTGAATCTGAAACGGCTCAGACCATAGGCGGCTAGAGATCCAATCACCATCGCCAATAGGGAGCTTGTTATACTGATTACAATCGTATTTAAATAAGGACCGCCGATAGGGATGGACTCACCACTAAATAAGTTTGTCCAGGCGGATAAGACGGGTTTGAAGTCAATACCTGGAAAGTAAGTTGCCCCATTGACAACATCTTGATCAGTCTTAAAAGAGGTGACAAAGGCCCAAAGGAATGGAAACATGGCAAATATAGCCCATAACACCAATATTGCATACATAAGAACTTTGACACGTTTTTTGAAGGTCGCCTGGTACATCTTTACCGTTCCCTGGTGCTGATGCGTTTGCGTAATAGTTTTGAGAAAATTATGAGACCGATGGTTAAGATAACCAGGTAGGTGAAGGCCATAGCGGATGAGTAACCCAGTTGAAACTCTTTCAAACCACGTATCCAAATATAATAGGAAGACGTTTCTGTGGACGTGCCCGGCCCCCCGGAGGTAAGGACGAAGATTGTACCCATGATCTTGAAAGCTTCAATTGTGCGTATCAACAAAACAGCCACGGACACGGGGTAAAGCAATTCAAACGTAATGTACCTGAAAACCTGCCAGGAAGAAGCACCGTCGATTACAGCAGCTTCGTATGGATCTTGTGGAAGAGATAAAAGGCCGGCAAGTAATATAATAAACATAAACGGAGTCCATTGCCAAAAATCGACCAGTATGATCGATATCAAGGCGATGGTGTTATCAGAAAGCCAGGGAATTCCGGGAAGCGAAAGTCGTATGAGAATGTCATTTATCGGTCCAATGGATTCGTTAAGAACCGTTCTCCATACCAATGCCATTATAACGGCTGTCACCATCATGGGCACCAGAAAAATGACGCGAAAGACCCTCCGGCCTCGCAGTTCAACAGTCAGAATTAAAGCCAGGCAAAGGCCGACAATATATTCCAGTGAAACTGCAAAAAAAACGATAATGAAGGTAACTAAAAGGGAATGCCAGAAGCGGGTATCCTGCAAAACTGCTGCATATTGCGTTAATCCGATAAAATCCAAACCAGATCCGAATGCAGAAATTTCCCAGGAAGAGAGGCTCATACGTATCGCATAGCCTACGGGAAAAACCACGATCGCAATCATGGTAAGAACACCTGGTAAAACGAATACATATTTTACGGGGGAGTCGGTCACTAAAAAAAAGTCCTTACAAATACCCATCGATGGCGGCTACGCCCTCCATCGATGGGATTTCGATTAGATCTACTTGCCTTCCAGGTTCACGATCTCTTGGTAAGCATTTTTCTGCTGGTCGAAACCGACGCGGTGTGTTATCTTATCCCACTCTTTGGCGGCCTTGTCCAGCGCTTCCTGGGGTTTCAAATTGCCGGCAAGCGCCTCAGAGACTGCTGTTGCCAGTGCATTCACGTACAGTTGGTTGCCCGGAATACGCAGGTCGAACACGCGGTTGGGGTGGTTTAGCGTATAACTGAGGGCATCGGTGTAGCCCTTAGCGACCTCAGGGTCGAAGCCGGCTTTATCGATCCAAAAATCCGGATTGAAATCATTGGTGCGGTACGGGTTCACACCATAACGCCCGACGGTCAAGTCATGTTGCTCGTTTGCGTTGTTTGACAGAAAGCCCAGGAAATCGAAAGCGGCTTCCTTGTTCTTACTCGTCTTCGGGACGCCGGTGATCCAGCCTCCCCACGCAAGATAGGGAGCACGGTTAATCTCGGGGTAATCATCCCATTTTTTTGTCTTCCGGTTCCAGGCCTTCTTGGCCCCCGGGGCCATAGTGGCGTTGACTTTATTGCGGATGGGGGAGTCATTCTCCATCGCCTGGATAAACGCATCATCCCAGTTCGCCTGAAGCGCTGTCTGTCCGCCGCCAAAAGAAAAGATCACATCAGACAAGCTGAAGTTTTTCCCGCCCGGCGGGTAAAATTTCTGGATTTCAATCATATCCTCTAGCGCCTGAACAAAACCCGGGGTATTGATAAGCGGCGTCATTGTTTCCACATCGAAGAAGAAACCACCCTTTACGTCAGGGTGTTGGACGTAAGGCGCCGCACGCACGATGAACTGCCAGAAGAGTTGGGCGTCCCGTTGAGTCATCTCGCTTGCGCCGTACTCCTTCACGCCGTCACCATCCCAGTCCCAATCATTGAAGAACTCGGCAACGTCGCGATATTCGTCCCAGGTCTGGGGAGGTCGTAGATCATACCCATACTTTTTTTTAAACTTAGCCTGGTATTTGGGCACATCAATCGCATCCCGACGGTACGCCAGGAAATGTTTATCGCCGTCGATCGGAACGCCATAAACCTTACCCCCCCAGGTTTGCAAATATTTATAGACTTGAATAACCTCTTCCCACTGAGACGACTTCAGCATCTTTTCGGGAACCTGCTCGAGATAGCCACCGCCCATGATATCACCCGACCAGTTAGGCGGGAATATGATGGCATCGTAAGCCCCGATACCTGTCAAGAAAGGCGTCATGACTTTGGCGTAGAGTTGGGAAAACGGTACTGCGACGACGTTAACCTTAGCACCGGTCAACTCCTCAAACTGTTTCGCATGAAGAATGGTGGGTCCACCCATAACCGGCGGGGCCAGCGTTATGGCGTTGAGCGTAATTCCCGAGTAGTCCTTCTTGTCGATTTCCGCATAAGAGTATGGACCCTCATGGGTTCCAAAGATCGGGTACTTTTCAACATAATTCGTCTGCGCGAATGCAGGTACTACTGCAACAGCCGTCACTAACCAACAGAGAGCGGCTCGCAATAGTGATACCCACAACCCAGAGCGCATAGTAAATCCTCCTTGCCTTTTTTCCATAATATATCCTCCTTTCTTCCTTGGGTTTTTGGGATGACCTGGTTAATTTTTTTGCTTTCATCCCCGGACCATATCAACACAACGTGCTTCCTATTTCAATCCCTCAAAAGTGGGAATTTTCTCCCCCATTGGGGGGGGGACTGTGGAAAAAAAGGGTGATACAACGAACGTAAGTTCAAAAGATATTCTTCTTTTCCATGGCCATCATGGCAGCCTCAACGCGATTCTTTACCTTTAATTTCTTGTAAATATTCTTTGTATGACTCTTAACTGTTTCCAGACTGACACAGAGAATGTCGGAGATCTCTTTATTGCCTTTTCCCTCAGTGATAAGTTTAAGAATTTCTTTTTCTCGTTGAGTTAAATACGGGCATTTCGTGTTTTCCAAATATTTTTTCTCAGCCTCAAGGCCCAATGTCAAATTTACCAGGTAGGGTGATACTATCGGTTGCCCCTCACTGAAACACTTGATGATTCTCATAAGTTCACTGATTCCGACATTTTTTAATACATATCCGTCCGCACCGGCTTGCATGGCGTCTCGGATATATTTTTCATCATTATATGTGGAGAGCACAAGGATTTTCATTGCAGGAATGGCTTTGCACAATATCCTGATAGCGCCGATACCCGACATGCCTGGCATATCCACGTCGATTAGAGAGACATCCGGAGGGTCCGCCTGGATTTTTTCGACTGCGCTAAATCCATCACTGGCTTCACCTATGATCTCGATATCTTTTTCCTGGCTCAAGCTAAGTCGCAAGCCTGTACGCAACAAAGGGTGATCATCTGCAAGGAAAATCCTCATAAGTTTATCCTCTGGTATACTCGTAAAAGGATAATTGGAAGTAGCTTACATCTTGTTAAATGTCTATTCAACGGAGTCGACTGGCAAGATGAAATAAAACCGACACCCTTGGTGCCGACCTGCGTCCTCATTTGTGAGAGGTGATTCCACCCATATGAAACCCGCGTGAGCTTCAATCGCTTGTTTACAATATGCCAGGCCCAGGCCTACCCCCCTTCTTCCATTTCGATCTTTGGATTTGATGGTAAAGAATTTATCAAAAATAGCTTGCTGGGATTTTAATGGTATACCCGGGCCATGGTCCGATACTGTGGTCAGTATGTGTTGTTGTCCCGCTTGGATGCGTCGAGAGCCTAGG
>JAJRVC010000680.1 GCA_024277475.1 Deltaproteobacteria bacterium | reverse complement strand
CACATCTCCCCGGCAGGGGCGATTCCGGCCGACAGCCCGGCCGGCAAGTACCTGCTGGAGCACGGGGTGGAGTGGAAAGATTTCAATTCCTACGGCTCCCGGCGCGGAAATCATGAAGTGATGATGCGCGGCACCTTCGCCAACATCCGTATAAAAAATCAGCTTCTGGAGGGCGTCGAAGGCGGTTATACGCTCTACCTGCCTACCGGCGAGCAGATGTATATTTATGACGCCGCCATGCGTTACAAAGAAGACGGCGCCCCGCTCATCGTGATTGCCGGTAAAGAATACGGTACCGGCAGCAGCCGCGACTGGGCCGCTAAGGGAACCTTCCTGCTGGGCGTCAAGGCGGTGCTGGCGGAGAGTTTCGAGCGTATCCACCGCAGCAACCTGATCGGAATGGGCGTGCTGCCGCTGCAATTCCTGCCCGGCGACGGCCGCCGGCAACTGGGCTTAACCGGCCGGGAAATTTATAATATCGAAGGCATCTCCGGCGGTTTAACCCCCGGCCAGGAAGTTACCGTTATCGCCAACGGTGATGACGGGCAGGTGAACCGGTTCAACGTGATGATCCGCCTGGACACCGAGGTGGAAATCGACTACTATCGCAACGGCGGTATTTTGCAAACCGTGTTGCGCCAGATGATTAAAGCCTGATGCTTTTATCTCCTCCTATTGCGCCGCAGATGGTTCGCCGTCTGCGGCGTTTTTTTTAACTGACGCAGGTTGAATATCAATAACTGATGTTACGCGCGTCACTGTTCATAATGTGAAGTCACATTAGATAAATGTTGCTATTGTTAAGCAATCTTCATGTCATGCTGAGCCTTCGGCGTGAGCTCAGTCGAACGCCTGCCGAAGCATGGCAAATATGGACGTAAAAGTGTCCCCCTTTCCCGACGGGAGCACTTCGTGCCGACAAGTTCAGGGTGACATAGAACAAGTAAATGGTAAACCTTCCTGTGGCAAAACTGCGTAACATCAGTCAATAATGCTAACCATAAGTTGAACTTATAGACCCGTGAATTAGTATGAGAATGAAATTGTTTGAATGTGATGAATGAGTTTTCCATGAAATTTCCCCACCCCGGCGCTCCCCGAAATCGGGGAGGGAGGCCGGTTTCCCCCCGATTTCGGGGGGATTAAGGGGGGGAACATTACCATTACATGAAGGCAACTACACAAATACATTTCATCTTTTCGGAAACTAATTCACGTCTCAATAATTTGACGCAGAATGCCTCTGATTGAGCAGAATTCCGCCGGAAGAATTTTATTTGTACTGAATTTTTGATGACTCTAATCTTTTCCCCGGGTTTTCTCGCTTTTTCTCACAATCGGGATGAATGAAGCGTTTAAGCGAATCAGAGCTTATCGTTTCGAAAACAATCTTCAGCGTTCCTCTTTCTTTTTCAGCGTTTCTCAGCGTCTAATTTTCAACTCTGGATTCACCGTTAAAATAGGATTTTAGTGGGGAGACTCACAAGAAAAACCCCGGTGGAACACCGGGGCTGGGGAAATCTACGGAGGATGAATTAGGCCGGCATCGGTTTATGCTGCAGAACCCGGTCGAGTTTAAGCTCTCCCCGGTTAATTTCCACCGTCTTAACCTTTGCGGCCTTCAAATACTCCTTTAAGGCGTTATTGGCCACCGCCGGATCGACGGTTTCCCCGCAAGTGAACACATCCACTGCCGCATAGCCGTACTCCGGCCAGGTATGGATGGCCAGGTGCGATTCGGCAATCACCACCACGCCGCTGACGCCGTGCGGGTTAAAGGCATGGAAGGTTGAACTGACGATGGTCGCGCCACATTCGATGGCGGCCCGTTTCATATAAAGTTCGATACGATGTGCATCATTTAATATTTCCTGATCGCAGTCAAAAAATTCTGCTAAAATATGGCGTCCCAGAGCCTTCATTATCCCGCTCCTCCTCTAACTTAGTAATGAACCAATAAAATTTCGGCAGACTTCTTGGTTAAATTCTTAATACTGAGCCAATTGTCGAAAAAGACGTAAAAACAGCCCCCACGGTTTAAAGTGCGTTTTTCCTTTTCGATGGTCACCTCTACCCTGCCTTTGACCACATAACCAAAGCCTTCGTCTTCTTCAAAGCTTTTTTCATAACTGGCCGTGGGCGCCAGGGTGAGCAGAAGCGGTTCCATTTCCAGGTATTTCAGCTTGGGGATCAGCGCCTCGATGGTATAGTCTTTCTCCAAAACCTCCTGGGTGCGGTCCCGTTTGGTATAGATGTTTTTCTCGCCTTCTTCCAGGTCGCTGAAAAAAGTGGCTAAGTCAATGCCCAACACATCCAGGATTTGTTTTAGCGTGGTAACTGCCGGCGCCGTCAAATCCCGTTCCAACTGAGAGATATAGCCCTTGGTAAGATCGGCGTTATCGGCCAGCTCTTCGATGGTTAACCCGCGCAACTTGCGCAGTCGCCGAATTTTAGGGCCGATCTTCATCCGAATACCGTGTTTAGTATATTAAACTTTTTATTTACCAAAAGCGCCCAAATATAAAAGAGCCCTTTATATAGGTCAATATATAAAATAATATTTTAAAATTTTTGTTTAAAATACTAAACTTTTGCGATATGTTCCGGTCCGGGCGTTCCGGAGCCGGTTCACCCGGAAAAGCGGGCTGCTGATCAGAAAATGGTGAGGTTAATATGATTTTAGTTACCGGCGCCGCCGGAAAAACCGGCCGGGCCGTTGTAAAGGCCCTGGCGGGTCGCGGCAAACGGGTAAAAGCCCTGGTGTTCAAATCCGCTTATGCAACGGAGATGGTAAAGCTGGGCGCCGAAGAGGTTGTCGCCGGAGATTTACGGCAGCGGGCGCACATTCGCAAGGCGCTGAAACAGGTGCAGGCAGTTTACCACATTTGCCCCAATATGCATCCGGAAGAGATTGTCATCGGGGAAACAATCATCGACGAGCTGCGCCGTTCCGATTGCCGCCGGATTGTCTATCACTCGGTGCTGCACCCCCAGACCGAAGCGATGCCCCATCACTGGCAAAAACTGAGGGTGGAGGAAATGCTCTTTGAATCGGGCCTGGACTATACCATTTTGCAGCCGTCTGCGTACATGCAAAATATCCTCAACGACCTCGACCAAGTTGTAGAGCAACGCTTTTATAACCTCCCCTACCATCCCGAGGCAAAATTCAGTTTGGTAAACCTGGAGGATGTCGCGGAGGCCGCCGCCCTGGTATTATCCAGCGACGATCATATCGGGGCAATCTACGAATTGAACGGCCCGGAGATTCTTTCGGTGAAAGATGTCATCGGATTGATCGGCAACCGGCTGCAGATGCGGATCGATGTGAGGCGTCAGACCCCCCAAAGCTGGGCCGCCCAACCGGGAGTTGCCGCGCTTCCGGACTACAAGCGCGAGCGCCTGGTCAAAATGTTTGAGTATTATGATCAGCATGGGCTGTGGGGGAACAGCAATGTGCTGGCGTGGTTATTGGGGCGGAAGCCAACCACATTTCAGCAGGTTCTGGCGGCTTCCGGCTGTCTTTTGCCGCAACGCCGTTTCGATCAGGATGAACATCAATAGCAACTACTCCACTTGTTAGAACGCTTGTAATAAAAAACGTTGACTAAAGGAAAATTATTTTCCAAATTTTTTGAAAGCAGTCTGAATGACTGATTATAGTTTTTCCTTCTATGTGGAGAATTAATTATGAGATATGCCAGTTTTTTATTTATACTTGTTTTAACACTACAACATTCAATTTTTGCCCAAATTGATACTACCTTGAAAGCCTATTTTCCAATGCACATAGGAGATGTTTGGGAATATGAAGTAGAGCTTATTCCACCAGAAACTTATCAAGTTAGAATAACAGGCGACACCCTGATGCCGAATGGAAATACTTATTTTGTTTTCGAGGCCACAGGTTACTTTAATTATTCTGAATACTTAAGGATGGATGACTCTTTAAGAGTCTTTCAGTACCGTGGATTGGGTTTTCCTGATAGTTGTAATAGTGAGAATATTGTTTATGATTTAACTTTAGCCGACAGCACACTATTTATTGAATGCATTAATGAATATCCTGCGGGAAACTTTCCTGCTTTAATAAGTACTTTTAGCTGGAATTATGTTACCCTTGGAATGACAGCTTCTACCAAAGAATTCTGGGGAGTGTATATTGATTCTACAATTAACGATACCCTTTTGGGAAGCATATTTTATACGGAAAATTGGTTAGCAGAAGGAATTGGTAGAACATTTTCACAGCCGGAAGCCGGTTCTCCAGAAAGGATTCTTGGCGCAATCATTGATAGTGTTCAATATGGATATGTTACTTCTATAAAGCCCGATAATTCGACCCAAACTCCCCCCAATAGTGTGGTTTTGTACCCCAACTACCCCAATCCTTTCAATTCATCCACAAAAATAGAGTTTGAGATACCAACCAAAATGAATCTTCAGTTGACTATCTATGATTTACTCGGTAAAGAAATCAAGCAACTCTTTCGCGGTTTCAAAAATCCCGGCAGACATAGCTTTATATGGGATGGGAGAGATAATCTTGGCAATCAAGTTGCCAGTGGGGTTTATTATTACAAGTTGGAATTTGACAACTTTGCGGAAATCAAAACACTCTTACTAATAAAATAACAATTCTCAGGTCTAAAAATTTGGAGGATTAATTCTGAAAAACCAATGGATAATGATTGTATTTTCGATGATGTTGGTGTTTTTCGGAACTGTTTTTTCGCAGGATGTGTATGAATCCTTCGAAGAAGTTTGTCTGATGGATGAGGAAACCATTGTAGAGGGTGAATTGCCCAGCACTACCCAAATCCTGCGGGGTGGAAGAGAAATTACGGCAAACGGTGAACTCAAAGTTTTGGCTATTTTTGTACGGTTCAAGGATGATACAGAGAATACCACTTATTGGCCAGATTACACTGTTCTTCCAGATTGGGCTCAGGATATTGTTGATCCGCAGGTTCCTCAAAACAACATTTATACACCGCGCAATCTTAGTGATTATTTCGACCGTGCCTCAGGAGGAGACGGTAATGGAAATTTGGGAACCTTCAAAGTTATTGGAGATGTTCATTATGTCACATTAGACCATGATCGTTCTTATTATGGCACAAATAATACTCTTGTTAATCAACATACCCTAACCAAATTAGATACGGCAGTTAACTATGCTGACTATGATAATTGGCAATTTCGAGTAAACGGGGAATACTTTAATCATGCTTATCTCCCCGGGCAAGGGGATGGAATCGTTGACTATGTTTTTATCTTTTGGAGAGATTTCAGGTTGACTCAGCAAAATATCCTGGGTCACAAAACATTGTATGTAAATAACTTAGTCTTAAATGGCAAGACAATCAATTCTTCATCCGGTTCCACCCAATTTCAGTTTAAATATGAGGGTCCGTATAATAGTGCATTTCAGAATAGAGGCGCAATTCTCATTCCTGCTCATGAAATGACGCACTATATATTTGGCGGAGGGCATCTAAACCAAAACGGTTTAAACATTGGCAATGTCGAATTCTTTACTCTAATGACATCCAATGCAAATTTTGCCTCATTTTTTAGTGCTTATGAACGTTATCGTGCTGGTTGGCTCAACCCAACGGTTATTGAAGGGAATATGAGTAATGTAGTTATCCGAGACACCCATACAAAACATGACGCCGTGATGATCCCACTCAGATATGATAATAATACACCACAAAACATTATCGAGTATTTTCTTATTGAGAATTTTCACACGGAGAATGATTATGCAAGAGCAAATCCTTTTTTGATAAGATCATTACATGGCCAATCACTAATCCATGGTTTAGTTGTACTTCATATTGAAAATGAAAATCTCACATTGCCACCAAGCTCTCATCTTGATCTTGAAACAGCAGATGGGCTTTTTAATTGGCAAGTGGTTGAAGGGGAAAACACGCCTTCGGATAGAACCGATGATTTGACAGGTTATTTATTCCCCTCCTATTATAGTGGATTTGACGAAAGAGATCAAATTGCGATTACTGTCGGCGGTATCAATTATACAGATTATTTTGCTCTCCTACCCTCAAGCCATCCATGCCTAACTGGGAATCCATGCCCTCCGCCTCCTCCTACGACTTGCAATCCGACACAATGTAATCATGGTTGGCGTTATAATAAGAACAAATATCATGGTGGCAATGAGGATTTATTCCGGCTGGGAGATTT
>JAJRVC010000679.1 GCA_024277475.1 Deltaproteobacteria bacterium | reverse complement strand
CTCCATATCCGTAAGCAATAGCCTCGTTCGCCACGAATAGCCGACGAGCCCTTTCCGTCAGTGTATTCTTGAGCTTTTCGTAGCGCTTGCGGATCTGTAATTCTTTCTCGATGCGTTCTGGTGTCATCCACTAATGAGGATCTTCTTTTCCTTGAAAGTCAAGTCTTTTATTTTGCGACAGTCCCTTTAAGGGTTCGCGCCAAAATAACGTGTGCAGGTTATTTTGACCCGAACCCTTACAGGAAAGCCGTCACATTGCTGCAAAACGTTGTCCCTTTTGCCAGGCAGCGGGCTGCATAATTTGCTCAATATGAGGGTGACACCCATTCGTTAGGGCTTCAAAACAGAACATTTAGAGAGCCCTTTAGCTTTCGTGACGAATTTCGAATCGAAAGAATACAGTTGCTCACATTCCTGGCTGAAAGCGAGGTGGAGGGCATCAGAAAAATCCAGTCCACTGCTGTGCCATTCGATGGCCTGGGCCGTTGAATGAGGATTTGAAATATATACGTTTTCGAGGCCAAAAAGCCGTTTGAATGCATCGCAAATATTTTTTGATTGGAAATTGTATGCGTACCGAAGAACCCATTCGGTTTCCAATATTACGGAATCGGGAATAAAATTTTTCTGTTTATTGAATATCCGGTATGCTTTTTTGTATTGAGCTTCGTCATCGCGGGTGAGAAAGCGAATAATGATATTTGTATCAATCGCTACCATTGTTGCTCTCCGGTAATGCCTTTTTTAATGGCGTTCTCCATATCGGCTAAAGTTTTGGGCTTGCCGGAGAATTTGAGGCACGAAGCGACATCACGAATATTCGTAGTGCTGAAAGGTGTTCTGGGTCTAAGGAGTATCCCGTCCCCCATATCAATGACCAGCAGTTCCTGCCCAATTTTCCAGTCATGAGCGGAGCGAACAAGTTTTGGGATAATAACCTGGCCTTTGCTCGACAGTTTGGTGATTTCCATAGCAACCCTTTCCAAAGGTAAGAAAAATGTAAGGTATGGCGTTAACGCTAGTAAGAATAAAGTAAGAAGTCAAACATGGCGGTAATCCCCCTCCCCCGCCACCCGGCATGCGGGTCCGCACCGGGCGGTTACCAAGTGTTACCGCCGGAGTAAAAGCGCGGATAAATACCGCGAGTCGGTACAAGTAAAGTTGCTCCCTCAGGAAGATGGAGTTGTCTGTCCTGGCCAAAAGCGAAAAGCGCATTCATAAAGAGCGCGCCATGCGACGCCGAGAGCGAAAAAACTATGGCAACGCCTGCATGCGTTGCAGAGGCAAAAACTCACCCAGAGCGATCCCGCCCAGCTTTGGCAATATTATATCCAACTCACCGAGATCGAGCAGGCCTTTAAGGAACTCAAGGGTGGCCTGTCCATCCGTCCCATTTGCCATCAGCGGGACGAACGCATTGAGGCTATCAAATTCACCATGGAACAGAAGCAACTGTCAGCCGCCGATCTGGAACCTTATATCGGGCGCGCCAACCGGGTCTACGAAGTACTCAATCACAAGCGATAGCTGCCAGTACCGTTTGACGACGGCGGCACACGAGGAAGCCCGGTTGAGGCCCTCGGCGATTTTGGCATTGGCGGTGTCGAAGGCAAACATGTTGGACAAGGCTCTTGGCAACTAGCCCGGTTTAAATTTATACTGGGCGGTCTTTATTGATGACTTTCTTCAGGAATACCAGATCATGAAGGCCAAGATCCACCCACAATATCAGGAAATTTCCGTCAAATGCAGTTGCGGCAATGAATTCACAACCCGCTCCACTCTGAGTGATACCAACCTGCATCTCGACGTGTGCTCATCCTGCCACCCTTTTTATACCGGGCAGCAGAAAATTGTTGATACCGCCGGTCGCGTGGAGAAATTCCGCCGCCGCTTCGGATAATTCCAGAATCCGGAATTCAGGAATTACGGCGCCATCAGGCGCCGTTTTTATTTCCGTCGACAACGCCGTCGATGGCATCTATTTTTCACCTGGAGGTGCCTGGCCTGACACCCTTCAGGGCCTCAGTTAGGCGTGGTATTTAAATTCTGGGATCAGGTGTTTGACGTAACTATCTGACAATTGGTGACTCTTTCCGAAGGCTTTGGAATTCTTCTTTTTATCCACAAAATCTGTGGATAAAACTGTGGATGACTTGATTGTAATGCGCTCAAATACGCACTATCACTGGATCTTCATCAGATTAGCTATTTTTTGAACTGTCAATATTTTTACTATATATATCAGATAGATACGTTATTTATTACGACTATCTGACACTCCGGCCAGCCCCCTGGCGGAGATTAAAACCAAAGCGAATAAGCCATGTGCATGATTTGCCATGAATTCTTTTTTGAGAAGCTATCAGGGAACTAAAAACCGCTACTGGATTCTAAGTTAATGTACCAGGCATAGTCTTACACCCCAGGTATGCCCCATACCGCCATGCTCTGGTACTTTCTGCTCAAGCTCCCATGGAGCGGGCAGACTGGCCCAGCCCTCCCCATGGCTGGGCCTGCTTGGCCCCGGCAACGTCTAAATTCCTCCCCGAATCTACT
>JAJRVC010000678.1 GCA_024277475.1 Deltaproteobacteria bacterium | reverse complement strand
GAAATCCTTCTTATCAATTTTGCTTAATTTCCTCTGCATCTCAGTCGGTTTTCGATAGCCTCCCGGTTTTCTCTGCATCAAAATGAATTCCATATCATTTTTTATGATTGCGTTGGGTTCATAGGGTTTCCCTAAAAAATTTAGAGCCATTTTCAACTTCAAAGCTGGCATTGGAAATTTTATACCAGATAATAGGATTTAAGTTGTCAAAACCGATTTTTCGGCATAAAACACAAATGTCTGCGTGCAAAGGAAAAACAAGATGACGTCCGAATTTCCGTCTTGAAACGCATACATCACCTACAACGCATACCAATCTCCCCCCAGGCACGAGCACACGAAAGACCTCACTCCAAACTTTTTTAAGTTCACCCAAAAAAGATTCATAGTCACTACCTACCCAGATAACGGCCGCGGACTATATTGTCAATCTTAATTTTTACGGTATTTATCTTCGGTTTCAAGAGTCTTGCGGCATGCTTCTTCTCGATAGCGGAATCTGACTATTCGGCTCATTATAAGCACAATCGATAATGATTAAACCTTGCTTTTTTAGCCGTCCTCTAATATTTATTACTGACATTGTGGGAAAACATTTTGCCATCAAGACACCAAAACAAAAAGATAAATTTTTTAAATGCAAAACAAACAACAAAAATTTGGAGAGAAAGGTGAAACCCTGGCTGTCTGGTACTTGAAGAAGAACGGCTATAAAATACTTGAGCAGAACTATCGAACAAAATTGGGTGAAATCGATATTATCGCCAAAGACAAGAAAACCCTTGTTTTTGTGGAAGTGAAGACAAGAAGATCAATACGGTACGGAAATCCGAAATGGGCGGTTACGCTAAAAAAACAACGCAAGATTTCAATGGTTGCCCTTTCCTATCTTAAAGCCACCAAACAATCGGATATCAGAGCCAGGTTTGATGTGGTTGCCATCATCCATAATCAAGATGAACCCCGAATAGAAATTGTAAAAAATGCCTTCGAACTCGCCTACGAATGATAGCGGGTAATGTAAAATATGAGGACCGCCGCCGGCGTAAAAAACCGTCCGATCTGATCGAAAAAGAAACATGATAGTTCACCGCAAAGTGCACAGCCTCCGGCCCATAGGGCCTCCCATGTGGCCTACGCCCGGCGGGAGAACACCGAGGAAGTCCTAAGACAATTTTAAATAATCTCTGCGATCTCCGCGTTCTCTGCGGTGAGGTGCTTTTTGAAAATCGCATCGGATTTTAGTTTCACCCGAAATTACGGGGAAAAGAAGTAAGGGAATCGTTTTGAATAAGAACAGTTCAGAAAAAAGCATGATCGCCATCTGCCCCGGCACACTTTATGTCGTCGCCACGCCCATTGGAAATCGCGATGACATCACCTTAAGGGCGCTGAACATCTTGCGCGAAGTCGATCTGATAGCCGCTGAAGACACCCGCAAAACACGAAGGTTTTTGGAGCTGCACGCCATCAAAAGCCGCCTGATCTCCTATCATGAACACAATGAAGAGGAACGAACACCCAAGCTGATCGCGCAACTCAAAAAAGGAATATCCATTGCCCTGGTCTCCAATGCGGGGACACCAACCGTTTCAGACCCCGGTTATCGATTGATCACAGCAACCCTGGCCGGCAATTTGAATGTCATACCTGTTCCCGGGGTATCCGCTGCCACCGCTGCGCTGAGCGCTTCAGGGCTGCCGACGGATTCATTTGTTTTTTTGGGATTTCCGGCCAAAAAGAAAACAAAACGCCTGCAACAACTAAACGATCTTGCAAGTGAATCCCGAACCCTTATATTCTATGAATCCACCAGGCGAATCCTGACGCTTTTAGGTGAAATCAAAGACGCCATGGGGGATCGCTACGCTGTTTTCGCCCGGGAGATGACCAAACTCCACGAAGAATTTTTAAGGGGCCGGTTATCGGAAATTGTCATACAACTAAAACAGCGGACCGATATTAAAGGTGAATGTACGCTGCTGGTGATGGGGTGTGACAAAGGGGAAAGCCAGCCCTGGGAAGTCGTCAGGCAGCAGATCAGGGCCGCGGTCATGAATCGCCGAAATTCATTGTCGGTGATTGCCCGGGAGATAGCCGCAAAATCAGGAATTTCTAAAAACAAGATATATACCCAAGCGCTTATATTTAAAAAGGAGCTTAAGAGTGGATAAACTTGATGCGATTTTTTCCCCGTTGTCTCTCGCCGTCATTGGGGCCTCTACAACTCCCGGAAAAGTGGGTCACGATATTTTCGTCAATATTTTAAAGGGAGGCTATCGGGGCACCCTGTATCCGGTAAACCCGAAAGCCCGCTCTGTCTCATGCGTTAGGGCCTACCCAACCATTGCTGATATTCCCGACAGTGTGGATCTGGCCATGATTATCCTGCCGCCCGGACCGGCACTGGCGGCCACACAAGAAGCCATTGAAAAGGGAGCCAAAGGGATCGTTATCGTTTCCGCCGGTTTTCGGGAAGTCGGAAAAGAAGGCCTTGAGGTCGAAAATAAAATTGTCTCCCTGTGCCGTCAGGCAGACGTCCGGCTGGTCGGCCCCAACTGTCTGGGCGTGATTAACCCCCTTCCCGATGTCCGGCTAAATGCCAGTTTTTCGGCTCGCATGCCCAAAGCCGGCAATATTTCCTTCATTTCCCAGAGCGGGGCCCTGTGCACGGCGGTACTTGATTTTGCCGCCGACCGTGATTTTGGTTTTTCTAAATTTATCTCTATCGGCAACAAGGCGGATGTCGATGAACTTGATCTTTTACGGTATTTTCACAAAGACAAAGATACCGAGGTGATCATGCTTTACTTGGAGGAGCTGCGCAGAGGACCCGAGTTTATTGAGGCCGTCAAAGAGATAACCTCCGGTGATGTCCTGCCGACGCCGGTACTGGTGATAAAATCCGGTCGCACAGGCGCCGGTGCCCGGGCGGCTGCCTCCCATACCGGTGCATTGGCCGGAACGGAAGGTGTCTATG
>JAJRVC010000677.1 GCA_024277475.1 Deltaproteobacteria bacterium | reverse complement strand
GGAACGATGATTTCAACGAAATGCGCATGGGGAAACGGGACATCTACCTTAAAGAAAATGCTCTTACCTACTACCGGCGGTTTTTTTACGATACAGCGGTAAACGGCAACACCGCTGCGCTCGAGTGCGGGCTGGCTTTCGCCGGTCTGGATCAGATGGTATTTGCTACGGATATGCCTTTTTGCAATCAAATGGGATTGCGACTGATTCGGGACAGCATTGAAGCTGTTGATCGCATGCAGATTACGGCGGAGGAGAAGCGAAAGATTTTTCAAGAAAACGCCGTCAATCTGATGCGGCTGCCGTTGGGCAAATTATAAAGCGACTGGGCGTTAACGTGTCGATGGTTCTTTAGAGGTCAAGGTACAATCAAAGATTTTCGATCCATTAACCGTTTTATTCACAAAGGAGGATGCTCAATGCCGATACCAATGGCAGCCAAAGGTATGGTCGATATACCGTTTGCCGGTATCCGAAAGGTTTTAGAAAAAGCGGCCCGCCTTTAAAAAAAAGGTAAGCAGGTGATTCATTTTGAGATCGGCAGGCCGGATTTCGATACCCCCGAACACATCAAGGCTGCTGCTGTTGCCGCCCTGGCAGAGGGAATTGTCCATTATACACCCAATCTGGGAGTGCCCGCTTTGCGGGAGGCGCTGGCCGAATCGCTGCAGCAATACAAAGGAATTCAGTACGATCCGGAAAGGGAGATCATGGCCACCGCCGGCGGGCAGGAGGCCATGTATTTAAGCCTGCAGGCATTCCTGAATCCGGGAGATGAAGTATTGGTACCAAACCCGGGCTACAGCCAGTTTTATTCCTGCGTCAAACTGACCGGCGGTGTGCCGGTCCCGCTGCCGCTGCTGGAGAGTGAAAATCTCGCACCTGACCTGTCCGCGGCCCGGAAATTGCTGACAGACCGCACCCGCGCTTTGATCGTCAATTCACCGCATAATCCTTCCGGAGCGGTTTTGGCCGTCAGACAACTGGAAGAAATCTGTCGATTCGCCGCCGAAAATAAACTGGTTATATTTTCCGACGAAGCTTATGACCGAATGATATATGACGGTAACAAGTTTTTCAGTCCCGCAGCGTGTGGAGACATGAAGAACCAGACCGTTATTTGGGGATCGTTGTCGAAAACTTATTCTATGACGGGATGGCGGGTTGGGTATATTGCGGCCCCGCAAGCGCTGATTGCCGCCGCCATTAAGATCCAGCAGAATGTAATGCTGTCAATCTGTTCGTTTGCCCAGGCAGGTGCCGTTGCCGCCCTCAAGGGAGATCAGTCCTGTGTGACCCGGATGGTTGACGAGTTTGAAAACAGACGGCGAATTGTCATGCAGGGCATTGAGAACTCGCCGGGACTTACCTGCCCGGTTGATCCGAAGGGTGCTTTCTATGTCTTTGCCAAGCATGACGTGCCTGGAATGAACACTTCCGAGTTGGCCGATCACCTTCTGGAAAAAGGTGGTGTGGCCGTGGTGCCCGGGACGTCTTTCGGGACCCGGGGAGAGGGTTATTTACGCATTTCTTACGCCACCTCGTCTCAAAATTGCAGGGAAGGTATGGAAAGGATTGCATCCGCAATGGCTCTGTTGGGTCGTTAACTCTCGAATTGTTATTTTTTATTTCAACTATTAAAGTAAGTGGAACCCGTCGAGGAATCATCTATGAGGCCGAAAGTACTCAGTTTCCTGCCGCGTGAGCGTTTCGAAAACGCGGAAGTATCGTTTCCTGCCGAGCTGGAATTCAGTTTCAAACATCTCACGGCGGAAGATGATATTATTGAAGCCTGCCGGGGGATGGATTTTCTATTTGTACCGGCGGCATTTCCCCCGATAACTGCCGCAGTACTGGACAAAATTCCTTCCGTTCGGATGATTCAGAGCGCCGGCACCGGCTATGATAAGGTGGATACGGTAAGTGCCGCTCGGTGCAACCTCCCGGTGGCTAATTCTCCGGGTGCAAATATTACTACCGTGGCCGAGTTCACTGTCGCCATGATGATTACGCTTCAACGGCGTATGTTGATAGCCGATCGGGAAATTAAAACCGGCAATTACAATCAGATCAGGCAAAAGCTTTTTGCCGGTGGATTGAAAGAAATTTCCGATTTGCACCTGGGGCTGGTGGGATTCGGGGCCATCGGCAGAAAGGTCGCTCAGGTAGCCGGGTTGCTGGGTGCCCGCGTAAGCTATTTTGATGTTTTCCGATCTGATCCTGCCATTGAAAAACAATTGCAGGTGATCTATAAAGATCTTGATGATCTTCTCCGAACCAGTGAGGCAGTCAGTATTCATACACCTTTAACGAAACAAACCTATCATCTGATAGCCCGCAGAGAACTAGGCCTTATGGCATCGGGCTCTATATTAATAAACACGGCCCGTGGGGAAATCGTTGATCCTGAAGCATTAGCGGAGGCATTGGAAGACGAATACCTGATGGGAGCTGCTATCGATACCCTTTATCCGGAACCGCCGCCACCGGATCACCCGCTGCTCAACCTCTCTAAGGCCGGACAAGACAGGCTGTTAATTACACCCCATATCGCCGGAACGACAAAAAGCGCTTTCCGGCGCATGCTGAGCCAGGCCATCGCAAATATCGTCGCTGTCGCGGCCGGTCATCCACCCAAACATGTTGTTAACGGGATATTAAGGGCACGGGAGCCCAGCCGCCAAAGTTGAACTATCGTTTGTGTCCAGAAATATTAAATTCCCCGATAAATCGGGATCTCCGCTACGCTAAGACCGGCTGAGCTTATCCGGGTTAGGGGTTGCAATGGAGCAGCAAATCAGCGACCACCAGCAGAGCTGGGGGTATGAGGATGGCCCCTGGAAGGGGCCGGCCACCTCTGCTGCTGGTCGCTGATTTTTAAATTTTTAATCTCTGTTTTATCGGATCTGTTGATTTTGATGCCCACTTGACCGACTAACCATTGGTAAGTATCTTTTTTGCCTCAGCCGGCTTTGATAGTGGTTGTTCTGCCAGCGTATACCAAGAAATTGAAAAAATATGCAAAAAAAAATTTATATCAATTCATAAGCCGCCGGCATCGATCAGATTTGCACCCGTCAAGCATGCCCTCGGAGTCACGGTAGAACCTTTTAAATTCTCACCGGCAGAGCCGGTGGCTTATGAATTGAGTCAATCAGAGAGCTATGAAAAATACCTGGGATTTATACCGCGCAGTCTGTGTTGCGTTGATTTTTGTTATGTACACTTTTATTGAAATTCCAACCGTTATAGCAGGAAGTCATAGAATGACGCTAAAAATTACAAGCTCTGTATTTACTGCCGGCAGTATGATTCCAAAACGATACACTTGCGATGCGGAAGATGTTTCTCCGGACCTGGCCTGGACCGGTGTTCCCGAAGGGACCAAAAGTCTGGCCCTGATTTGCGATGATCCGGATGCACCCATGGGCACCTGGGTGCACTGGGTCCTTTTTAATCTACCCCCGGACATCAACGAATTGCAGGCTGAAATACCCCCTGAAAAGACCCTGAAAAATGGCGCCAGGCACGGCAAAAACGATTTCCGAAAATTCGGTTATGGCGGCCCTTGTCCACCGGGCGGAACCCACCGATATTTTTTCAAACTCTATGCCCTGGATACCGTAATCGATCGCGAGAGCGGAATCACAAAGGCACAATTGCTGGAGGCCATGGAGGGGCATATTCTGGCTGAAGGGCAGTTGATGGGGAAATACAAGAGGTAAACGCGTATTAAGACATAAGACAGCGCGATCATACCGTATTTTTACTTATCCTCGGATTCTTTTCTGCTTTTCCTGGATGAGGGCTCATCACTGCCGTACACCTCAACAAAAGCGTCATGTGAACGGCAACCTTTTTCCCAGTGATCCCTGACTTTCTTGCCGATAAAGGAATCCGGATATTTACGTCCGATGTTGCAGCCGGGGCAGACCTTGCTCCATCCCGCCATCATTTTTTTGATTTCCATTTTTTGTGTCCTTTCCACAGACTCACTTACCTGCCACACTCAATACGCTAAATATTGGGTGTCACTTACCGGCAAAAGCGCCGTGCGTTATTTGCAATAATAGATATCAGTCATGTTTTAGCATCAATTAATGGATTGTCAAAGGAATACTAAATTCAAATTTAAATAGTAGATTTGTCTTCGCCGGTTCGAATCCAAATTCAATATGATAATGATTGACAAAATATACCTGGTAGATATATTTAATATACCATGAAGTTTGAATTTGACCCGCTAAAATCAAAAAGCAATAAAAAGAAGCATGGGATTGATTTTGTTGAGGCCCAAATGATTTGGGACGATCCGGACTTATTGGAGATTCCGGCGAGAACGACCGATGAACAGAGATCTCTGGTTGTTGGAAAAATAGAAGCAAAATATTGGTCAGGGGTTATCACATATCGTAGTGAAAATATAAGGATTATCTCAGTGCGTCGGGCTCGAGAAGAGGAGATTGAGTTTTATGAAAGCTAAGGATTTTGACAAGAAATTTGATGAGGGAGAGAGCATTGTAAAGTATCTGGATTTTTCAAAAGTCAGACGACCAAAACAGGAGCAAAAAAGGGTCAATGTCGATTTCCCTCTCTGGATGATTCAGTCTCTGGATAAAGAGGCCAAACGGCTTGGTGTCCCCCGGCAATCGATTATCAAGATCTGGCTCGCAGAGAGATTGCAGAAATCCTCAGCCTGACGGGCATGTTGATGTTGACCATGGAGACGGCGGCATGGATATTTTCTTCGATGGTTTCAAGATTGATTTTGATATGTTTGCGTTCAGCGATGCCGTATACGACCGTGGATAGACCGATGGCCATATACGGAGCCACCAGTTTTTTAGTATTTTCAGACATCTTATAACCTATTGATATTTTAAAATATAAAATTTATTTTGGTATTTTTTGTGCCTTTTTGCGGCCACATCACTTTTAGTCCATCCAAAATTCATCGGCTTTTCCAGGTTTACCGTAGCCCAAAAGATCATCGCCCCAGAGAAATAGCGGACCTAAAAAAGGGAGATTCTTGATGCCCCACCTGACTGAATCGTGAAGCCGGCCGGCGGGTTTGTTAAACGGGCATGTCCTGATACAGTTGGAACAATCGGTGCCGTTTGCGGCCCAGAAGGCAAGGCATGTCTCGGCATTGATCGGCCAGCGGAGCAAGCCCTCCCGGTTAGATATATTATTTGGCTTATCCGTGGGCTGTCCATACATAATAGATTGGCTAGGGCATTTTTTGGCACACTTTTCACATATCATGCAAAAGTCCCAAACCCCGAATTCGATCGGTTTATCCGGAATAAGGGGTAAATCAGTCAAAACTTTGGCCAATCGAACTCTGGGGCCGAAGGTCGGTGTGATCAGAAGACCGTTGCGGGCAAGTTCTCCCAGACCGGCATCGATTGCTATGGGAATGCTGCAGGCCGTATCATTGCCGCAGGCTATAGCCTTATACCCCAACCCCCTGATGTAATGTGCGAGCAGACCTGCTGTAAACGCCATTTTTGAATATCCCAGGCCGGTAGCCGCCGAAGATGGACTTGTTGGGGAGCATCGCAGGGCGGTGTAATCCATCTCGATGGCAAGGACAACAGCATATTGATATTCGTCAGATAGTGCGTTAGGTAAGGATTTTTGCTCGCTGAGCGGATAGACGGAAGAATAGACCCAGCGTCTGTCCAATCTGCACACGCCGACCAGGGCGGCGCCAAAGAAGGCCGCCGCCTTTTTCAGATTACGGGTTACACTAGTCAAATCGTCCGTATCAATTTTTAATCCCGGCGGTACCCGGGGAAATTCAAAAATTTGATCCCATTCCCAGGCATACATTCCCGTCCTGCCGCCGGCCACACCCTGTGCAAAGGAATTTTCCAGGTGCCACGAGGCATTCACAAGGGCCTGGTCCGTCAACCGGAAACCCGGTTTGTTTTTGGGCGGCACTTCCGTCATATAGAATTTTTGGCCCAGTTTCAACATTTCCGGATCCCATAAGGGCCGGCAGAACATCTCATTTTTCTGATTAAACCTCTCCACTTTCCCGACCGCATATCTGCCGGCACCCTGCTCGGCTGAACCGATTTTCATAATTTTACCTTACCCAGTGTCCTTGTTCGGTTGTAACCTTCGCTTCGAATTTTGAACCACTTGGTATCTTTTTGTCTGAAGAAGATTAAATGTCCGCCACAACCTCAAACAGGATTTCAGTTGCCTTTTCACAATGTTCTCTGGTGATGGTAAGAGGCGGCATAAAACGCAGGACATTACCATAACGGCCGCACGGCACCATGATGATGCCGCGATTGAGCAGGCCGAATACGACTTTACCAATCGTATCCGGATCAAGCGGTTCTCTGGTATCCTTGTCTTTCACCAGTTCTATACCGATCATGAATCCCCTGCCACGCACGTCACCGATGATGCGTGTCTTTTTCGCTCCCTGGCGAAGGCTGTCTTTTATTTCTTCACCGACCCGAGCGGCACGGTGAATCAATTCGTTTTCGTTTTCCGTCAGAATATCGATATTGGTCATGCAGGTCACAGCAGTAATGGCATTACCGGCAAAGGTGTTGGGTTGTGAACCCTCTACAATTTTATCGGCCAAATCCTTTCTTAAGGTCAAGCCGGCCATGGGCATGTCCCCCCCCATACCCTTGCCCCATGTCAGCATATCCGGCACCACATTGCTGTGTTCGATCGACCACATTTTTCCGGTTCGCCCGGTTCCGGCCTGAACCTCATCCGCCAGAAATAAAGCGCCGTGTTTGTCGCAGGCTTCTTTTAAAATTTCCAAATAGCCCGGCGGCGGCGGGATATAACCTCCTTCACCCTGCTGTGGCTCGATAATCAGCACCGCGACGTCATCAGCCGCAGTATAGGGGGTGTTGAGTACGTAATCCACATATTTGGCACATTGCAGGTCGCAACTTGGATACTCCATATTAAAGCAGCAGCGATAGCAGTAAGCATAGGGAAGATGAATGACTCCGGGAATGGACGGTCCATAGCCCCGGCGGTATTGCTCACCGGTGGTCAGGGAGCCGGAACCGCACCAGACACCATGGTAAGCGCCGTGAAAAGCGACAAATTGTGTTTTTCCGGTAATACTACGGGCGAATTTGATGGCGGTTTCGAGGGCTCCGCTACCACCCTGGGTGAAGTAGCTGACACAGTTGCCACGCAATCCTTCCGGCATGATACCGGATACCCTGGCGGCAAGTTCGATGCGGCGTGTATTGGTCATATCGCTTGCATGCATTAACTTCGTCAACTGTTCTTCAATGGCTTTTACTATCCTTGGATGCCTGCGGCCGACTGAATTTACGGCTACTCCGGCTGTGATGTCTATAAAAAGATTGCCGTCGGGGTCTTTAACCGTGGAACCCATGCCCTCATCATAAACGCAGGGGAAACTTCCCGCACCCCGAGCCATAGATTCGTATTTTGAGGATTCTTCCAGTAGTTTTCGGGTTTTTGGACCGGGCACCTTGTCGGTAACCATTTTAGGGGCATCCGGGTAGGACAGAATTGCTAACTCTTGTTCTGAAATCATATGATCAGCTCCTTTTGCGATGCATGCGCTAATTGTACTACGCGTTTGGGGAAAAATTTTTTCCGGACCTGGAAATGCCGGGTAATTTGGTTGTTAGAAATTAGCTGAATACCTGGGGTACCGATTCGCCTGGCGACTGAAAGCAAAGCTACATCATCTTGTTGGGAAGCCACAGCGCTAATTGCGGAAATATCATGGTTAGTATCAGCATAAGCAATTGGATTGCCACAAACGGGGGGATTGATCGCCATATTTCCCTCGTACTGACCTCAGGGGGAGCAACCCCCTTCATTAATATTAAGGCCCAGCCAAATGGGGGTGTCAGATAAGCCACTTGCATGTTGAGAATGAAAATAATGGAAAACCATATGGGATCGAAACCCAGATAGCGCGCAATGGGGATGAAGATTGGAGCGCATATGGTTATGATGGCATAATCATCCATAAAAGCACCGAAAATGAGTAGGATGACTTGCATCGCTGCCAGAATAATCCAGCGGTTGACTTGTACACTCTGCACGATTTCCATGACCAAGCCTTGTGCCCCCGCCATGGTATAAACGACGCCGAAAATAGAAGCTGCAATCAGAATCCACAAGGCCATGCCGCTGATCTTCATGGTTTCAAGACATGAATCGAGTAACACTTTCCAGGTCAGCCTGCGATAAATAATACAGATCAGAAAAGAGCCCGAGGCGCCAACGCCGGCGGCCTCAGAAGGCGTGGCAATACCAAAAAAGATCGCTCCCAATACCAGGAAAATTAACATTGCAGGCAGGATAATCTCTTTGAGTGCGCTAATTCTCTGCTTCCGGGTGATATCCCCGGTCGTTTTAGGTGCTAGTTGTGGCTGAAAATAACACCTTATAGTGATGTACAGGATGTACATAAATGCGGTGATAAAACCCGGAATAGCACCGCCGAAAAAAAGCCGCCCGATTGAGACTCGCGAAATATAGGCAAAGATGATCATAATAATACTGGGAGGAATGATTGTTCCCAGGACCCCTCCGGCCATGACACTGCCCAAGGCCAGGGATTTATTGTAGGAGTTTTTAAGCATGGCGGGTACCGCAATCAGTCCCATCATCAGAATGCCGGGTCCGAAACCCCCGCACATGGCAAGGGCCACACATACGCCTACGGATACGATGGCCAGTCCACCCCTTATGCCCGAAAGCCACAGGTTGAGGGCCTTAAACAGACGGTCGGATATGCCTGAGTGAAGCAAAAAATTTCCCATAAGCAGAAATAAGGGGATGCTCATCAGACCGAAATCAGTTATTTGTTTGTAGGTAGTTGTAGCGACGATAAACAAGTCATTGCTGCCGCCCAGTAGGAAGGCAACGAGTATGCTGATGCTGGCCAGGGCAAAGACAACCGGTACACCGATTGTCAGAAGAAATATAAGTCCGCCAAACAAAATAACCGTAACCAATGCCATGCTCATAGAACTCTATCTCCCTGTACGCAAGCCATACTTACTTAGCAGCATCAAACGCTAACGTCTCAGAATTTATATAATTATGGTAAATTACGTGACAATCAACATTGGGAAGCCTCGTGAAATGATTTCAATATTCCAGAATTCCAACATTCCAATTGGGATGAAGCCCCCGAGGTTTTAGAATAATTTTTCAGTCTTGACAATCTCGTAAAAAGTCGGAATTCTCGAATTTCGATCTCATATCCTACTGAATTTATTAAGTGTGAAATTTTATTTTGTGCTTTTTATGCCTTTTTGCGGCCATATCAATCTTTATCTCTGATAAAAACAGCGATTCCCTGCAGCAGGATAAGAAAGGCAAATGCGGGGATGAGCAGTTTAAGCGGATACAGAGGCATACGAAATGCTCCCGCGGACAGTTCCCTGACCTTTAATGCATTCAAACCCATCCAGCCGCTCTGCCAGATTAGAACTCCCATGAAACAGATTAAGCATGCCAAGGCGATCAATCTTGCGATGTATTTTAATTTGGGAGGAAAATGGTCATAAAAAATTTCGATCCTGATATGACCGCCTTTATAAGTGGTATAAAGGCCTGCAAGAAGTATGAATAACCCAAACAGCTGTTTATTGATCGGCCATACCCAGGTAGTCGGGTGGTTGAATACATAGCGGGCGACGACTTCCGTTACGGTGACGGCCATCATAAAAAAAACCAGGAGACCGGCAGGTTTGCTTGTTTTTTGGGTAAACGTATCAACTATATTAAAAACAAACTTAACTCCTTTGGCCATTTAAGATGTCCCCTTTATTTAGTAAATTGAATCCTGATAATTTCGATAATAATTTTGTAAGTCGACCGGGTGAGAGTATAGTTTACTCCCCCCCCCGGTCGGCTTTCCGGACAGGTTTATCGGATGACTCATAAAATGAACTTCAACATCTGATTATCTCTATTTACTGGGTTTGAGTGGTGTTGCCATGCGGCGAAACAAAATATACTCGTATACTCTATCTAAAATCCGAAATTCCATTTGTGGTTATCTATTTAAGCGTCTTGCGCCACTCTTTGACCAATTTGACCGCCTCAACAGCCGACGGGTCCCTTTTGGCGATCTCATCCCATAATTTCTGAGCGACCTCTTCATGTTTTTTTATGCAGGCATCATCCAGATAGCTTAATTTGACCTTGCCCTGTTTGACCAAT
>JAJRVC010000676.1 GCA_024277475.1 Deltaproteobacteria bacterium | reverse complement strand
GATTTTGCCCATCATGGGACCCCCCATCACGATGCTAAATTCAGAAATTCTGGGGCCTTCAGCCAGTTCGATTACGGCATTGGCAGGTGTGCCGATGGGTACCTTGCAGACAATTGGTTGGTTGACTTCGCCGCAGACGGTCAAATAACGGTCTGTAACCGGTTTGTCTGTCATGGCGCGGGAAATATTTAGAAGCGATTCCACATTGCTGACGACCGCCAGTATATTCAGGGGAATCCCACCTTCCGGTACGATCTTTCCCAAGACTTCGTTGACCAAAATAAATTCGTCACCGGCCGGGTAGAAATCTTCCAGTTCAAACACGTCGATTCGGCCGGCGTATCCATCGTCAGAGATTTTTTCTCTCAAAGCCGCCAGCGAATCCGGGTGCTTGGATTTTAAGCAGATGGTCCCCTTCTCGGAAGAGGTACAGTCCATTACCGTTCGCAGGCCATTCAAGACGTGACCGGGTTGTTGGGTCATGAGGTAAGGATCGCTGGTGAGCAGCGGCTCGCAGGAAGCCCCGTTTCCCAATACCCGCTGCACCTCAAACTGCAGTTTTACATGGGTCGGAAATCCGGCTCCGCCTGCGCCCACAACTCCAGCGGCGCGGACCTTATCGACAATTTCCTCTCTCATTTTTTCCTATTTACGAACTCATCCGCCATTTCTAAATTATCTACGATTCCGATGACCACCGCGTCGACAGGGATCAATTTTTCCTTGCTGAAGGCTTGCATGGCCGGTGCTCCCAAGGTGACGATGACCATTTCCTCAAAGCCGGCCCCGATTTCATCAGCAGCGATGATCACATTGCCGGCAGGCTTCAGGTCTGCGCCCAGAGGTTGGATGAGCAGTAGCCTCAGGGCTGAAATTTCGTCCTTTTTTTTGGTGGACCAAATGTTGCCGATGACCTTTGCTAGTAACATTATTACTATCCTCTAGTCCGATAAAGGGATAAATTCGAAATTACACCCTTATGCTTTATTTATAGAATATGGATTTGAACAAATCGCCACAGGTTTTCACTAAAGTCTGCTTTTCTTTTTTTATAAGTGAAAAAACCAAAAAATATCCGTATCATCCGTTTTCCTGTTTTGAATTAGGCATAGTCGCTAAAGATCTTCCGCCTGTTCAACGGCCTCAATGCCTGCCTTTACCTCAGCGATATCCCCGAAAATTCCGATCATGGTGATATGTTGCGGGCAAAGGCCTCTCAGGTCGAAAACACGGACATCGGCAGCCTTTTCAGCCACATCTGCAGCCGCAATCATATCTACGAGTTTACCTTGAATAAGCCCGACAGCCGTAAAAGAAACTTCTGCCTCAGCAAAGATCTTTTTGCCGGCTGCTCCCATACGCTGCCTTAAGAATTCAAAGACTCCGGGGGAAGGGTGGGATATTATGCGCACACTGAAGGCCATAATGAAATATCTCCCAATTGCTACAATGAGCTGAAAAAATCTTCATTGTAATCCACAGATTTCGCAGATTACACGGATTGCTCTAATCGTTTTAAGCGTGATGCGAAATATACCGGGTTTAATTCCCCGCAACTTGGGGCGATAAAAATAATTTTATCTTTAAAGATGCCCCCGCGGCCTGCAGGAGAGGATTATATCGATCTGCATTCGCAACCCCATCGTGTTGTTGTGATGCCTGAGTTTCACTGTCTGCTCAGCGATCCAACATTCCGGTTCAATCATTCCTCAGCTTTTGGAATGGTAAATTCGATATCGCTATGCGGTCTGGGGATGACATGCACCGAAACTAGCTCGCCGACGCGCTCGGCGGCTGCTCCGCCGGCATCCGTGGCAGCTTTCACCGCACCGACATCGCCGCGCACAAAGATGGCAACCAGGCCGCCGCCGACAAACTCTCTGCCGACAAATCTTACTTTTGCTGCCTTTACCATGGCATCAGCTGCCTCAATAGCGCCCACAAGACCTCTGGTTTCAACCATACCTAACGCTTGTTCAGCCATTCTTTTTTTCCTCCTGCTTTTAGTTTTAGATTTTTCCTTTTGGTTAATTAAATATCTCGGAATTTGTACAACCTACTGAAAATATAGATGTGTTTAAAAATATTTTTCAAATATGGAATAAATTCATATCGCACCCAGCATCAATTTGTTTGTCGAATTGCTCTGGCCCTCATGGACCATTCTCTTGGTACTTCGATCGTTACGGTGGCGGTCCGATCCATTCGCTGGGTTTTCCTGACCGCCACAACCTTTGCATTTCCCAGTTTTTCCCCGGCGCGATCAAGGGCGGCAACGACGTCTCCTTTTTCCGGCAGGGGGTTATATTCGTAAGCCATCATTACCGTAGCCATGCCGTTGGATAGACTCTCGTCCACCATAAAGATTGCCTGGCCGGGGCAAATGTAGACGCACGTTTGGCAAGCGACACATCTGTCGCCATCCAAATGAGGGATATTGGTAATATCCTTTCCTACTATGATTGCCCCCACATTGCAGCTGGATTCACAGGGATTGCAGGGAATATCTTCCAGGCACTCGATTGTCGCCACCGGACCTTTTCGCCTTCTGGCCTCGGAAGGAACACCCGGGCTGTTGTTTAGTTCTTCGTCAGTCAGAAAGCCCGTTTTTGACGATTCATGGGGCATCCATCTATCCTTTCATCACTGCGTTCAAATATTCTTTTGCTTTTCGGCGGGTTTCTCCGTGACTACCGCTTCGCAGACCTTTCATGCTTTGAAACTGCTGTTCACGCTGATTCAGAAACGAGGGCTCGTCCAGATAATCCAGACTGTGTGCAATAGCCAGACCGGCAATACGACCTTCGATGACGGCTGTGCTGGCTTCCTCGATACCGGACACATCTCCGGCTATGAAAATACCTTTGATGGAGGTTTCCTGGTTTAAATCATGGGCGGGCAAGTGACCGCCCAGGGCCGGAACATATACAATTTGACAGTTCGCCATGCGCAGTAGCTGAGTCATGGGGTTGAGCCCCACGGCGATGCAGATGGTGTCCACATCAAAACTTTTTTCGGTGCCCGCAACCGGTTGCCAGGATTCATCGACCTTGATGATGGTGGCGCCCTTAACGCGATCACTGCCGTGGGCCGCCTTAATCGTGTGGGACATCAGGAACGGTACGCCGGTTCGGGCTATCTTGGCGGCGTGGACTGCATAGCCGCCAATTCGGGGGGAGGCATCGATTACAGCTGCCACACGGCTGCCGGCCTGCATCATCTGGTAGCTGACGATCACGCCCACATTGCCTGAACCTACCATGAGGATATCGTTTCCCGGCCGGATCCCGTGGATATTCGCCATGGTTTGAGCAGCGCCGGCACCAATGACACCGGGCAGTGTCCAACCCGGAAACGGGATCATGTTTTCGGACGCACCCGTGGCCACCAGGGTTTTTTGAGCCATGACCTGCTCGATGCGGTCTTTGATCATGACGTTCATGGCGCCGTTTTCATAAATACCCAGTACGACCGAATTTAAGGAGACTTCGACACCGAGTTCTTTGGCTTCATTCAGAAAACTGTTGCCGATGTTAAATCCCCGCTCCCTGGCGCGATGTTCCTGGGATCCAAAAAATTTGTGGATCTGTTTGAACAACTGGCCGCCGGGGCGATGGTTTTCATCAAAAACGATCACCTGAACGCCATTCTTAGCCGCCTCGATGGCCGCTGCCAGACCAGCCGGTCCGGCCCCCACACAAATCATTTCATATCTGCGCATGAATTCAGACCTCGCAAAATCGATTTTTATATTTCCTGCGATCCCTTTAGTGCTTTGGTTTTACGCTAAAATTGGACAGTTGAACGGTCTGGGTTAGTAGATTCAATTGCATGCAGGGTTAATCGCTCCGCAATTTATTTCTATACCATTGATTTTATTTGGTTGAAAAAATGAGACAATAAGCCACTAAACCTTTGAATCTCCGAACATTAAACCTTTGAACCGGACTCTTTAATTGTTCACTTCTCCGGGCCTTTTCCTCTCTGGGTTTCAACGACCATTTCTGCCTTCAGCGGTTCTACACAGGTTCGGATATTGGGTTTGCCGTCGACGATCATGATGCAGTCCGTACAGCGTCCGATGGCGCAAAACATACCGCGAGGTTCGTTCCGGCGGGATGTATAACGGTGAATCAAGACACCGTTGCTGCGTAACGCAATGGCGATGGGTTCACCCTCGAAGCCTTCCATGGTTTGTCCGTCAAAAGAAAATTGGACCCTGCTGCCTTTTTCAAAGGTTCCCAAAATTGGGTGTTCTTCTATGCGCATGGTTGCCTGTCCTATCTCAAGTGACGATGTGTTTAGTTCTTTCTACAAAATGCTTTAGATGTACCAATAAAAATAAATGCCTAAATCAGCCATCCTCATACCCCTAGCTCTGCTGGTGGTCGCTGATTGCTTTAAGGTTACCGACGACAAACATTTGCGGCAACGTCGGTTAACCGCTAAAAAAAGCCAAACGCATCGGTAAATGTGTAATTGGTGCCCATCAGCGGGATGCCGGTCATCGCGCAGGATTCCAGAGTCATGGACCTCAGATCTTCGCGCTCCATATTGGCCAGAGCTGTTTTACCGGCAGCCTTGGCAATGAGAACAGCTTCGTATGTCATACCCTGAATGTAATTGGCAACTTTTTGGGCGGCATCGTCAATATTGAGTCTTTTACGACGTTCCGGGTCCTGGGTGCCGATTCCAAAAGCGCATTTGCCTTCATGGCAACGCAGGCAGACCACGCAGCCCATGGCAACCATCGCTCCGGTTCCGATTGCGACTGCATCCGCACCCAGAGCCAGCGCTTTGACAACATCGGACCCATCCCTGATGCCGCCGGAGACAACCAGGCTGATTTCTTCTTTAAGGCCCATTTCTTCCAAAGCACGGACAGCCTGAACGAGGGCGGGCAGGGTAGGAATTCCCAGGTGGGCCGTGGCAACTACGGGGGCTGCGCCGGTACCGCCTTCGGATCCGTCCACAACGATCCCATCGGCACCTGTTTTGGCCGCAATTTTGACATCCTCCTTGACGCGGCCCGCAGCGATTTTAACAAATATCGGAATTTTCCAATCCGTAACGTCTCTGAGCTCCTGGATTTTGAGGACCATGTCATCGGCACCAAAAATGTCACCGTGACGCGGATGACTGTGCAGGTCAATGCCTTCCGGAAGCTGACGAAACTCGGCGATTTCCTTGGTGATTTTGCTTCCCATCAGGTGACCGGACAAGCCTGGCTTGGCTCCGATGCCGCAGATGATTTCCAATGCATCCGCAGCTTCAATATTTTTCAGAGAAAAGCCCATTCGACTGGGGGTGATCTGGACGACCTGTTTATAAGAATTATCCCTTTCTTCCGGTAACAGCCCCCCTTCTCCATTGTTGATGGAGGTTCCTACAATCCGGGTGGACTTTGCCAGAGCGGTTTTAGCTTCTTTGCTTAATGCACCGTAAGACATGCCGGAAATCATGATGGGGGTTTCGATGACCAGGGGATTCTTGGCAAATCGCGATCCCAGGACGGTTTGTGTCCGGCAGTCCTCCCGATAAGTATCGATGGACAGACGCGAAAGCTGGGAAGGCAAAACCAGAAGATCGTCAAAGGAGGGATACTTTTTTGTCGAGCCGCAGCCGCGGATGCGATGTTTACCCGTTTCGGCTTTGTGTTTGATCTCGGAAATAGTTTCGGGGCTCCAGACTCCGCGTTGAATATCTTTGACCTTCACTTTTTTTATTTTTTCTGTCATTTCTGCGCCCCCGTCGGTTTATGAGTTGGTTTGAACAGAACGTATTCATGCCGGCCGGAGACGTTCGGCACGATACTTTTAAAGTCATCCACTCCCTGTTCAATATTGTGTTTTTTAAAGAGCGCCTCTACAGCTTTTTTTTCTTTGTCTTCAATGGAGATCAGGGAGACGTTTCCGCCGAGTTTGCTTTCGACCTCCGGATCGAGAACATGGATGACGCCGTTATACATGGACTCTCCAATTCCATGGCCGACTTTGCCCAGGAAAATGAGGCGCCCTCCCAGGGTCATTTTGCCGCACCAAAGACCCACGTTGCCGCATACAATCAGATTGCCGCCTTTCATACCCCAGCCGGCACGGCTGCCACTATGGCCTTTTACCACAATGGTGCCGCCCACCATGGAAGGAGCGCAATTACTGCCGGTATTCATCTCAACGATAATTTCACCGGCACTCATATTGTCACCTGTATATAAACCGGTATTACCCTTGATGATGATTGCCGGCCCCTGCAGAAAGCCTCCGGTATAAAAACCGGTGCTGCCTTCCACCGAAACCGTCCGATTGCCCTTGAGCGCCGTGGCGAAGTTATGGACGGAATGGGGGTTCTCCACAATAATATCGTCGTCTTGCCGGATTAGCTCCCTGAGTTTGCGATTGACATCCCGGGTGCTCATCCCTGCTATATCTAAACGGACCATATCTTTACGCCTCCTGGTTCCATCTCCGTTGCATAGACATCGGAAATGATGGGGGTTAATGCGATCTGTTCCGAACCGAAAAGAACAGTTCCATCCTCTCCTTCATAAAATACCACCGGTTTAAATGCCAGCCGATCGCGCAGGGCTCCGATCTGATTGCCGGTGGCAACCACAATGGTAAAGAGCCCGTCAAAAGTGTCCAGGGCCGTTTGAAGGGCGCCTTCCAGATCCTGTCCCTTTTCCTTCATCTCATAGGCGATAAAATGAGCCGCCATTTCAGTGTCGTTGGCTGTTTTGAAGCGAACCCCGAGGTTTTCGAGTTTCCGTCTCAGTTTGAAATAATTCGTAAACTGGCCGTTGTGTACGAGGGACATTTCCGGGTATAGGTAGGATACATACGGGTGTGCGAAATTTATATTTTCAACACTTTCAGTGGCCAACCGCACATGGCCGATGCCATGGGTACAGGTGCCGACTTTTATTTTATGGTGTTTTATAAGATCTTCGGCAGAACCCTGGTCCTTGTAAACTTTGATTTGCTTACCCAGAGAATGAACACACAGGTTCTCATCCGAGTCTATATCCCAGTGCAAGCTGGATATTTGGCCCGGGTCCATGTCAATGGAGCCTTCGAAAAAGCTGAATATACCGCCTCCGCGATAAACTTCCGAATTCGTTATGCGACCGTATTTTTCGACGATATTGCGAAGATTCGTTTCATAAACCGGATCCGTCATGGAGACCCTGGCTTGAATATCGTCGCGTTGCTCATAAATGGCTATACCCGTAGCATCACGTCCGCGATGGACCAGCTCTTTGAGCATATTGACCAGATCGGATTGCAGCGTATCACTTTGCTTGACGATGAGTCCTGCTATTCCGCACATGGCGAACCTCCCAGGTTAATTAGGCGACCAGCGCCTCCGTTTAGAGTCTTAATTGTGGTTTTTGTGCCTTTTTGCGGCCACAGCAAGCTTGTCTGAGTTCGATAATTCATGCATTTTCAATTTTAGACACTTACCTTTTCTTTATAACTGGAGGGAGTACTCGTTAAACTCCCAATCCGTAACATGTTTGCGAAAACGTTCCAGCTCATCTTCCTTAAGCGCGACAAAAGCCTGAATTAACTCCGGTCCCATGGCCTCACATAACACCTTGTCCGCTTTGAGTTCTTCCAAAGCGTCGCGAAGGTAAAAGGGGACCGTATCATAGGTTCCTGGTTCAACCCCGTAAATATCTCCCACCGCATGTTCTCCCGGATCAATTTTATTTTCGATGCCATCGAGTCCGGCGGCAAAAGCGGCCGCATAAATCAAATACGGGTTGGCCGATGCACAGGGGGCACGGTTCTCCACCCGGGTTGCGGCACCTCTTTCGTCCGGCACGCGGCAATAGACCGTGCGGTTGTCAAGACCCCAGGCCAGATAATAGGGTGCAAAAGAGTCGGGGACATAGCGTTTGTACGAATTAATGGTTGGTGCAAAAAATGCCGACATTCCCTTGGCATGGGCCATTTGTCCACCGATGAAATAGCGCGTCAGTTCAGAGAGCCCGTATTGCCCGTTGGGGTCATTGAAAAGATTTTTGTGAGTTTTAGGATCACTGAGTGACAGGTGGATGTGGTAACCGCTTCCGCCTCCGTCGGTGGTAGGACGACCCATAAAGGTCAGGTGCAAATTGTGCTGGGCGGCCATCTGCTTGCAGACATATTTGAACGTGAAGGACTGATCGGCAATTTTCAGAGCTTCATCATATTTCCAGTTGATTTCGTACTGGCTTGGGAAAAACTCGTGATTCATGTAAAGAATGTCGAGACCCAGGTCCATCAGGGTGTTCTGGAGCTTATTTAGAAAGCCGGCTTTATCGCAGGTGGGGTTGAGCTGGTATACACAGGCAAGGTTGGAATTGTACAATGCCGTGGGACTGCCTGCATCTGGCTCGAAAAGGAAAAACTCCAGTTCGGTGGCGCAAACAGCCCGCAGTTTTTTTTCTGCGTATTTTTTCAGGATGCGCTGGAGGCAATGGCGCGGATCAACAGGTATGGGTTTACCATCTCTGAAGGCGTTGCCGATCAAGCGGGCCGTACCGTCAAGATAGGGCAGAACTGCGAATGTATCCAGGTCCGGCATGACCGTCATGTCTTTCCACTCGATCTCGTAGCCGCATCCGGTTCCGGCCGCCACGTCGTTGCCCAGGTGAATGGCATATATTGCCTGAGCGAAGCCAAGTCCCTCTTCAGCTACGGCCTCCAAGTGCTTGACCGGCATTATTTTGCTTCGACTAATTCCATAAAGATCCGGATATTCAAGCCGCAGAGAGGTTATGCTTTCGGCCTTGATAATTTCCTGAATTTCTTTTAACTCCATGGTACTCTCTCCTTTTGCTCCTATAAATGTAATAAAAATTACATTTATAGTTTATCGATGTAATATTTGATTCATCCAGTGTTGTCAAGTAAAAAAATCAACCGCCAAAATAGGTCTCTTGAATATACGTTTCCTGTTTCAAGTCGTCGGGTCGTCCTTTCATTTTTATGGAACCGGTCTCCAGCAGGTAGATCTCCTCGGAAAGGGTGAGAGCAAAATTTACGTTCTGCTCGGTGATAACAATGGTGATTCCTTTTTCTTGATTTAAATTTTTCAGGACCTGGGCTATTTCTTTGCAAACCAGCGGGGCCAGACCGATGGTGGGCTCATCGACCAGCAACAGCCTGGGGTTTGACATCAGGGCTCGTCCCAAGGCCAGCATCTGTTGTTATCCGCCGCTTAGTGTTTTGGCCTCCTGGCTTTGGCGTTTTGCAAGAACAGGAAAAAGGTCATAAACTAGTTGTAGATTTTTTTCTTTGTTTTTTTTTGCCCGGTAGGCTCCGATTAAAAGATTATCTTTCACAGCCATGTATGAAAAAAGATTTCGAGCCTCCGGTGCATAGGCAATCCCCAGGCGTACGATTTCAGTGGGAGATAGTCGCGCTAGATTGGTGCCATCAAAAATGATTTGTCCGCGACGACTGGTTAGACCTATGATCGAATCTAACAGGGTGGATTTTCCGGCGCCGTTTGGACCGATAATTCCGATAATCGTTCCTTTATCAACCGAAAGTGAGACTTTATGCAGGGAGCAAGCTTTTCCGTAGAAAACTTCAAGGTTTTTTATTTCCAAAAACGCCATGGTCGCCTCAATTTTGGTGTCAGGTGTCAGGATTCAACTTCCGGGTGCCTCCGTCCTGACATATGAAACTCCGCCTTGCCGAGACAATGAGCAGATTGAACGTTCAATGTTGATGGACTCGTAAAAAGTCCGAAAAGAGCCAATTTACAGATTTCACACTCAATAATTTTAATAGGTTATGAGGCCGTAATTTGAGAATTTTGACTTTTTACGAGATCGGCAATGTTTGATGTTCATTTTTTAGTTAACCCGTCATAGGGAACTATCCAAGGGCAAAGTTTTATTTTCGATCAAACTGGCTGCTCTTCAGGCTATCGATGGGGCCGACACTAAACATTAGTTCCCTAAATACGCTTCTTTTACCTTTTTATCAGCGATGACTTCTTTAAATGATCCTTCAGCAATAAGCTGACCAAAAGAAACGACCACAACCCTGTCAACCAGGGGGGCCAATGATTTTAAATCATGACTGACAATGATATAGGTTAATCCTTCCTTTCTCTTTTCCTTGAGCAGTTCGGATAATTCAGCGATTTCCCCGGCTGTCAGTCCCGCGAAAACCTCGTCGAGGAGAAGAAGTTTGGGGCCGGTTGCAATGGTCCTGGCCAATTCGAGTCTTCGAAGGTCCCCCATGGACAGTTCGTTGGGGTGTGCCTGCAACTGGCGCTCTTTAAAGCCGACACTCTTTCCGATTTCCATTTCCCTTTTGCTTGAGGAATTCATATTCATCACGCGCAATATGTCATCGGGCATTACCCCGATACGGATATTCTTAGCCACCGTCATATCATTGAAAGGCCGTGGGATCTGGTAAGTGCGGGAAATTCCAATTTTTACGCGTTCATGAGTTGGGTAGCCGGAAATCTCTTTGCCCCGAAAGTATATTTCTCCCTCATCCTGTTTTAGCTCGCTCATAATCAAATTAAACGTGGTGGTTTTGCCTGAACCGTTGGGGCCGATCAGCCCCAGCGACTCTCCCTCGTCAACGTGGAAACTTAAATCATACACGGCAAAAATGCCGCCGAATTTTTTGGTTAGTGATTTCAACTCAAGCAGTTTGGCTGTCATATCCCTCACCTTTATTTTTTTTCCCCCTGATCCGATTGTCGACTGCATAAACGATGGTGAAAAGTCCTTTCGGGGCGTAATTATAGACGATTAATGCAACCATGCCATAGCAGAGATAGCGCCAGGCGCCAGGAATGTAAGGGCGCAAAAATTCCAGCAGAAATGTCAAGAAATAGGCTCCCAGGATGGGACCCACGATGGTATGCTCACCGCCGATCAGGGCAGCAATCAAGATGGTAAAAAGAAAATTGATGTCGAACATACCCCGGGGAGAGATCGATCCCAGGTAATGCGTGTATAAAACTCCTCCGATACCTGCCACCAGAGCGCTTAGCATAAAGGCAAACAACTTGAATTTTGATGTGTTCAAACCGGCGCTCTTGACAGCATCTTCATCCATTCGTATGGCACTGAGCACTGTCCCCACGCCTGATTTGGTGAGTGCCCACAATCCAAAACCAATCAGAAGCATAGCAAAAAGGGAAACATAATAATTGGGAATTGCACCCGTAACCAGCAACGGCAAACCGGATAGCCCCCTGCTTCCTCCTGTTATCTGCGGCTTGACAACCTGTACCAGATGGTAGGTTACTTCCATAAACGCCAGTGTGACCAGTGCAAAATAAGTCCCTCTGGTTCGTAAAGCGGGAAAGAAAAAAAGAGAGCCGGCGACCAGGGTGAGTAAAATTGCCAGCGGCATGCTGACATATAACGGCACGCCATACTGATGGGATAATATGGCACTAGTATATCCGGCAATGCCGATCAAGAAGGGATGGCCAAAACTGATGTAACCCGTGTAGCCCGATAGGATATCCCAACTCATGGCAAAAATTGCGATAAAATTGGCAAAAATAAAGATCCTGAGTGATCCCGTGGAAATCAGCAGGGGCATTGAACTCATTACAACAGCAAAAAGCAGCCACCAGGGTAATGCTTTTTTCAAATTATCTCCTTAAGATATTAGTAACCGTTCACAGGTTCAGCGTTCAGGGTTCAGCGTTCAGGGTTGAAAAACTCCCAACCAGCTCTTATAAACGGGCAATGTCCGTTGTAAGTTGTAAGTTGTCCATGGTAAAGGTTGTAAATGTTTGCAAAAATTAATAGATGGAAACGCTTCGCTAAATCTTTTTTAAAACAGACAGAATACATTCATTCGACATTCGATGTTGGACGTTCGATGTTGGACGTTCATCAGTTTCTTTTTCGATCAGACCGACCGTTTTTTTTTGCCGGCGGTGGGCTGAACCCTGAACCTATAACCATCCGTTTATATTTCCTCTTTACCAAACAGCCCTTTAGGAAGAACAACCAGAATAATGATAATCAGCAGCAGGGTGAAAACACCCCTAAGCTCCGGTGCGATCATTGTCGTAGTGATGGTTTCCATGAAACCGACGATGTGGGCAGCCACCAGACTGCCCATGATGCTGCCGATACCGCCGATTATCACCACGGCCACGGCTGTTATAAGCGGGGAAACCCACATGGTGGGGTCCAGTTGGGTATAGGTCGCAAAAAAAACACCGGCCAGCGCCCCCAATGCTCCGGATAACCCCCAGGTCAGGATATTGATACGCTCAGGATCTATACCCGACAGCAGGGCTCCCTTGGTGTCCATGGAGACTGCCAGGATAGCCCGGCCAAGTTGAGTTTTTCTGACAAAAATTAATAAGCCCGCTAATACCACCCAGCTGGTAATCATGGCGAAGACTATGTTCCAGGAAATAATAACGCCATGGACCCGCGATATGCCGGCAATAATCGGCCAGATAGCTCTGGGCGACGGCGAATAAATTAAAATGATGACTGCCTGCATGACGACTGCCAGGATGAGAGTTGAAATTTCTACGGCAATAGGATTGCTTAAAAGGCGTTTAACAATGCCGTAATAGGTTATGATGCCAAAAATTATCCCGACAGCTATTGCGCCCAGCAAGCTGATTACTTTGGAGAGCTCCAGCATCTGGGATAAAGTATAATAAGCATAACCTCCCAGCATAATATAGACGCCATAAGCCAGATTCAGTATGCGGCCCACGCTGAAAATCATGGTAAACCCTACTGCAACCAGGGCATAGAGACCGCTTATGAGAAATCCCTGAATAATAATTCCGCTCATCTACAAACACCTTAATACTCAAACATTTCAATGATGTCGTCTATGATTTTCGAATAGCCCCAATGGCGTTTGACAAAGGGTCCGGTTATGCGACATTGACCTGGGGGCTGCATGAAATTAGATAGACATCTGCTAAAAAATGGAGAGGGTGAGGAAGGAGCAAAAAAGATGGTTTTCCTTTTGTTCCTTCCACGCACCGTGTGTTAATTTAGTTGATTATTTAATGTTTTTTTCGCTTATTTCTTTACCCATGGCGGGACGGTAAACTTTCCATTAGCGTATTTGGGCGGGTAGACACATTTTACCGTTCCGTCCGTGTACCATTGGGTGACGATCACTGAAGGATGGCCGTCATCAAAAGGCGGTGTAAGGTCAGCTTTTATATTATGCGTAAAGGCTATACCGGTTCTCGGTTCTAGCTCGCCAGGTTTCCAATAGGCATATCGCAGCCAAAGCTGGCCGTCTTTGTAAAGTTTGAGATCTTCATTTTCCATCTCTTTCACCCAGGCATCAAGAGGCTTGAACCCACCGGCACGCTTGGCTGCGTTGACGGCATTGTAAATACCATAATAGGCGTTAAATCCATTAAAGTGAGGATAAACCGGACGTTTTTTGTATTTAGCCTGATACTTTTTTATAAATTTCTCAGTGCGGGGATCCATGTCCATTCCCAGGGTCGGCGGTGGCATAAAGGTGGACATACCGCCTCCCATGCCCCCCGTGTCTTTCCAGAACTCTTTACCAACCGCGGCAACATTGATACCGGTGATGGGAATAGGGACCTGCATTTTTACGTATTGAGAAGTGGGAACCACACACTTGACCGAGGATATGATGTAGATAAAGTCAGGGTTGGTTTTTATGATTTTATTAAAAATAGGGCTGAAATCCACTGTATTGACATCATACACGATATGATCCAGCATTTCGATACCGGCCCCGGGTAAAATATCTCCTTTGATAAATTCATAAGTTCCGGCACCAAAGGCGGTGTCCTCCTGCAGAATAACCGTGGTTTTATAACCCATCTCTTTAACAAGAATATCTTTGCCGAAATCAACGTACTGGGTACCTAATGCGTAATCGGTGGGAACATTCATAAAATACATCTTGTATTTTTCAAATTCCTTGCTGACCTTTTCAATTATTGAATAGGCCGAGGTCCAGGTGTCCAGGGTCGGCGTTCGGTATTCCGCCATCCTTGGCAGCCATCCTAAAGAGACATCGTCCGCACTTCCTGAGATAATAAAATCAACCTTTTCCTTCTCATTTAAATATTCGTAGGCTTTGATGCCTTCTGTTACGTCGCCGGCCGTATCGGCTTTGACAAGTTTAATCTGACGGCCCAACAACCCTCCAGCTGCATTAATTTCCTCAATGGCGATTTCAGCACCTCTCAAAGTGCTTTTGCCGGCATCGCTGTCAAAGGGTCCTATAAACCCAATCACCACCGGCTGATCGGATGCTGAAAATGCAGGGCTGAAAAAAGCCAACAGCAAGAGGACAGAGGCTGGAATCAACGCTAAAGTCAGTAACGATTTTTTTTTCATTTTTACCCCCTTTAATTGTAGATATTAAGTGTAATCATTCATTCAGACTCAACGAAATTTATTAATATTTTATACATATTTGAATGTCAAGAGAAATATGATTATAATTCATAAAATACAATGTTTTTAAATATCATCATTTATTAATTGTAATTACAGATAGCTATAGATAATGGTAATTGTAAATAATATTTCAAGACGATTGAATTATAGATTTTTTTCATACAAATCAGCGATCATAAGCAGAGCTGGGGGGATGAGGATGGCCTCTGAAAGGGGCCGAGGCCACCTCTACTGGGGGTCGTTGATTTATATCAATTCATAAGCCACCGGCATCGATCAGATTTGCACCCTTGAAGCAGGCCCTCGCGGTAGCGTTAACGGTAGAATCTTTTAAATTCTCAATCCGACATGTCGGGGTGGCTTATGAATTGAGTTAATTCGTTTTTTCTTACGATTGGAATAATGAAATGATATAAATTATTGTAGAATTTTCGATAAGATTATTTCAATTGCCGGCAAAGATTGGTCAAGATCCCCTGGATATTGACTGAATGGAACTCGAGGAGATGACAGAAAACTATTGACGCCTACTGGTGGGTATTATTAGATTGAAAGTTAATGCCTTTGGCCCATATGAAACTACATCAAAATGGCACGGTTTTTTGATGATTAAACTGGCCGCTTTGGCAGCCGGCCGGAACAGTGAATTGATTGAACGTTCGATGTTCATCAGTTTCTTTTCCGATCAGACCGGCCACATTTCAGGCCGGCGGCGGGACTGACACCTAATAGGTCACGAAATTAAAATATCAACTTTTTTTTTAGTCAATTGAATTTTGGTTTTTTGAATTAGCAGATAAATTAGGAGAGAAAATGTGGAAAAACTTAGAATGGCAGTTGTTGGGGTAGGGGCCACGGGGTCTGTTCTGGCCGCAACCCTACTAAGCAAATATCCTGATACAGTTCTGATAGGCCGAAAATCTGAATTGGGTAATACTCTTAGAGAGAAGGGACTCAGTATTACAGGTGAGATCACGTGTCAGGCCCCGGTAAAATATTATTTTGACCATATTGCAGCATTAAAAGACATACCTCCGGCCCTCATTTTTCTTGCCACTAAAACTTTTCACCTATCGCAGACTATAGAAGAGCTGAAAACCGTCTTCAAACCCGGCACGAAAATTGTCGCCACTCAAAACGGTTTGGGAGTGGAAGATCTTGTTGCTGAAACTTTCGGCGTAGATGCCGTATTTAGAATGTCTCTTAATTTCGGTGTTTCTATGAAAAGTCCAGGGAATGCAACAGCGACATTTTTTAATAAGCCTAATCATCTCGGTGGATTAACCGAAAATAATCATAAAATTGGATTGCAGATTTGCCAAATGCTCACTGGATCCGGTATGGAAACCGAGTACGTGGACGATATCAAGCGGTTCGTCTGGAAAAAGATGATCATGAAATGCACAATGGCGTCAATTTGTGCAGTTACCAATAAAACCATCAAAGGAGCGCTTGAATACCCGCCTACCAGAGAAATTGCCGATGCCTGTTTTCGGGAGGCCATTGCCGTTGCCGGTGCCATGGGTTACGAACCGGGGGAAGGGTACATGGAACAGGCTTTGGGCTACCTGCTAAAGGCGGGTGTACACAAGGATTCCATGTGTTTTGATATTCAAAACAAGACCCCTACTGAAATTGATTTTCTAGGGGGTAAAATAGTCGGCTACGCTCGACAAAAGGGTCTTGCGACGCCTTTTTATGTGACCATGACCAATCTGGTGAAAGCTATCGAAGATAATTATTTACGGAGATAGTCCTATCCCGGCCAAGCTGGGACCAAAAAAAGAAATTCATCACGAAAGGACGAAAACACGAAAAAAAGATCAGACAAATTTTGTATTTTCGGGGTGATCCGCCGAATGCGGATTTCATAAAACGTAAAGAATTGACAATTAAGGGCCTAACCCGGAGCCACCGGGGGCAGAATTGACATTTAACTGTTTGTTGAGTTCTATCTTGTTTTAAATCGGCAGCACATCGAACACCTTTTGGCTAATGACCCTGCGGCTTCCGTCAATTACTTGCGCGATCTTTTCTTTGCTGAGAATGCCGATTTTCTCCAGCAGTCTGGATTTATCTACGGTGGCGATCTGGCTTACCACGACAACGCTGGGTTTTGGCAAATTCGCGACTCCTTTTTTTAGACGAATGTTACCTGGAATTCGAGCAAGTTTTATTATCTGTTTGTCAATATGATTATTTCATCAAACTCGTTGCAACATCGGCGCTTCATCCTGTATGCAAGGATATTAGGAACGCGAAAATTTTAGAGGAAAAAAAAAGCATGGCTTTTCGATCAAAATTAAAAATACGTTTTGGTGATATCGACCGGGCGGGAATTGTTTATTATCCCCGGTTTATGCATTATTTTCATGTGGCCCTGGAGGAATTCTTTGCCCATGAGCTGGGGGTTGAATATCATGCCCTTGTCGATGAACACCGGATCGGACTTCCTACCGTGCACCTGGAGACGGATTTCAGTCGCCCGTTCAGCTATGGGGACGATATCGAGGTGGAGGTTGTCGTACTTAAGGTCGGACGCAGCTCCATCGCTTTTGGCTACCGGGTATTTAAACAGGGGGAGGGCAATCCGAGAATTACAGGGCGCAATGTAACCGTTTGCCTGGACATGGACACTTTTAAAAAGATGGAAATTCCCATCTGGTTTCGGAAGTTGCTCGAGCAACAATTAAAGATAAATGAGGGTCCGCCTAAAGTTCAAATTTAATAAAATTAAGCAGTCATATCATCCCTCCTTCAACCTCTTTTATCTTACGTTTTTCGACTTCCCTCCGGGGCGTAGGCCCCTACGGGCCGGAGGCCGCATTCCGAATTCCGAATTCAGAACCCTCTGTCCTCTGTCCTCTGTCCTCTGTCCTCTGTCATCTGTCCTCTGTCATCTGACCACCAGCTCCAGCGAACGATCCGACAATACCTTGCTTCCTGTCTCAGTCACTACAACCGTATGGCCGAAACACATGGCGTGGTGGGTGTTGCTGTCCATCAAGATCATATGTAAGAAAAATACCATGTTTTGTTCAGCGATAACCGGGTTGCCGTGGTAAAACATGGGCCAGTCCATCCAGTTGGGGGCAAAGGTGGTCCCCAGACTGTAGCCGGTGGCATTTAGTCGGTGATCCCGCATTCCGGCAGTGTCGCAGACATGCGCATAGGCGTCGAATACTTCGCCGATGGGACGTCCGGGTTTTAGAGCCTTCAGGCAGGCATCCATGGCATCCATGGTTATCGCGTGCATCTTTTTATGGAGTTCGGTTGCCCGACCGATGGGGATGGTGCGCATCATGGCGGCGTGGTAGTGTCGATAAGCCGCCGCCCACTCAAGGGTGAGCTGGTCCTGGGGATCGAGCTTACGGCGGCCGGATTTGTAACGGCACAGAAGCGCGTCTTTACCCGAGCCGATAATAAATTCATTTGCGGGATAATCACCGTCGCCGGAAAAAATTACCCCCTGCATGGCTGCCAGAATATCCCCTTCGTTCGCGCCCGGTCCGGCGAGGCGATAGGCTTCATCACAGGCACGATCGGCCAGTCCGGCAGCCTTGCGAACATAATCCAGCTCGGCGGCACTTTTTACCACCCGCAGCCGGCTCACCAGATCGGATGCATCCTCAAGGATGCAGAAATCAACCAGGGCGGCTTCCAGGAGTTTGCCATTTTTGGCTGTCAGGCCATAGGCATCGTATTCGACTCCCAGTCGCCGGTTCTTGCAACCGAACTCATCCAGAATGTGTTTTAACTGCATAGCCGGATCGATATCGGAACCGTCGGTCCAGATGCGGATATCTTCTATAATGGATGTGTGACGCGCCTGCCGAAGATCCGGCGCCCGGGTGAACAGCATCAAACGACCGTCGGCACCGAGATAGAGGCATTGGAAAAATACATATCCGAAGCTGTCGTAACCGCTTAAGTAATACATGCTTTCCTGGCGGAACATGAGAAGCCCATCCAGTTTGCGGCGCCTCAATGCTTCAACAGTGCGTCGGTTCCGTTGGGCGAATTCTTCCGGCGAAAAATGCAGAGCCATGGTTTCTCCTAGTTGTCTGGTATGCTAATTTCTAATTAACTTTGCTTAGGATATTGTTTTACTTTATTTATTACAGGGAGCTGTAAGGTATCAGAGTTTCATATGTCAGTGTTCAGGATTCAGCTCATACGTTCCTCCCTCCTGACGTCTCGTGTGAAAATTATTCGACGTTGGACGTTCAATGTTGACAATCCCGTAAAAAGTCAGAATTCTCAAATTCAAATATCATAACCCATTGAAATTATTAAGTGCAAAATTTTATTTTTGTGTTTTCTGTGCCTTTTTTGCGGCCATATCACTATTGAGTAAGCAAATTTCGATACATTGAACGGTTCTCTCCATCCAATATTTCTCTCAATTTTTCGGAAAAGCTTTTTATGGTAAATGGTTTTTGTATGAACCCCTGGCAGCCCCGATCCAGGATGGCACTGGCCTCACCCATGATGCTATAGCCGCTGGAAAGAAGAACTTTTACGTCCAGCTTGAGCGCTTTAATGCTCTCGTATGTTTCACCGCCGCCCATACCTGGCATGATCATGTCCAGAACCACAATGTCGATCTTATCTCTGTTTGCGGTATAAATTTCAAGGGCCTCTTTACCGCTGGCGGCAGTCAATACCGTGTATCCCAATTCTTGCAGGATTTGCGATCCAACCTTGAGGACGACATCTTCATCATCTACCAACAAAACGGTTTCCGGGCCGTTATGGGTATATTCAAAAAATGGTTTTTCTTCTTTTTTGACTTTTGCGGATGCCGGTAGGTAAATATGAAACGTTGTTCCCTGACCCACCTGACTGTCTACATCAATAATGCCATGATGGTTTTGGATAATTCCGTAGGCGGATGCAAGCCCGAGACCTGTGCCGTGGCCTAGCTCCTTTGTCGTAAAAAAGGGTTCAAAAATCCTTTGCCGGGTTCCCTCGTCAATGCCTACGCCGGTGTCGGAAATAGATGTCTGCACATATCGGGCCGGTGGCAGTCCGAATGTCTTGGCATTTTGCGCCGCAAGAATCACATTTTTTGTTGTCAGGGTGAGATCGCCCCCTCGGGGCATAGCGTGTCCGGCGTTGACAAATATGTTTAACAGCACCTGCTGAAGTTGCCCCTGGTCAACCTCAACCGGCCAGATAGCCTCTTCATAATCCTCATAAATACTGATCTCCTTTTTGGTTCTGCCAAACATCCGGAGGGTGTCGCACGCTAATTCATTCATATTGGTCGATTTGACATCGTACTTGCCGTCCCTGGCAAAGCCCAGAAGTTGTTTGGTCAGGTCTGCGCCGTTTTGAACCAGCTGTTCGATGCTGTTCAGGTTTTTAAAATGTGGATGTCCCCGATCGGTTTTAAGCAGCATTAAAGAAGCGTACCCCTGGATACCCATAAGAAGATTGTTGAAATCGTGGGCGATACCCCCGGCCAGCGTGCCGATGGCCTCCATTTTCTGCGCATGTTGCAGTTGGGTTTCCAGTCGTTTCCTATCGCTGATGTCTCTGGCGATTCCGTAAGTTCCAAGAAATTTTTTGGAACTGTCCGTTACACTTTTATCATAAATACCGGTGGACTTCAGCTCAATGGTTAGGTGCTGGACTTCGTAAGATTTAGGTGCTCCACACTCCTTGGAAGCTATGAGCCTCAATTCAACACCCGTGGTCGATCGTTCCCCGGTTCTGCGCTCATTGAAAAACCATCTGGCCTTTTCCCGGTCTTCTTCATGAACAATCGTATTATAGTGTTTGGAGATCAACTGCTGTTGATCCACGCATAGCAGGCGTGCGGCTGCGTTGCTGATAAAGGTGAAGTTGCCGGCCTCATCCAGCGTGTAAATAATATCGGGTGAATTTTCTACCAGATGGCGGTAACGGCTCTCCGACCACTCCAGCTTTTCATGTATAATTTCGTTTTCTTTCTTAAGCATCTTTTGTTTAAACGCATTATCAACAGTCGTCAGCAGTTCTTCGAACTCAAAAGGTTTTCTGACATAATCATAAGCGCCTCTTTTCAAGGCGCCAATGGCAAATTCCAAAGATGCGTTGCCTGTGATTACAATCACTTCCGTATCCGGGTTCTTCTGGTTGATAAGGTCCATCATTTGGTGGCCATCCGTATCGGGCATCACCATGTCTAATAATACTACGTCAAACTGTCTGTCTTCCAAAATTATCCGGACTTCGGCGCCGCTGCCGGCCGTATAAACTTTATATCCATGTCCGCCAAACAAGATCCGCAGGCTTTCACACATTCTAGGTTCATCATCTACAATCAAAAGTTTGGGTGAAAATGCCATGACCTTTCAACCTCCACGTGTTTTTCTAATTTGCAGGGGAGCTTTATCCGTGTTGTCGGTGCTCCTGAGTAGCTCTTAACTAGGGTGGTAAAAATTCTCATATCGGGGCCTATAACTTTTATCCCATTTTTGTTCCTCTTTCAGTCTTTTACAATGTGTTCTCAGATAAAGATCCCTAAGGGCCTATAGGCAGTTCTATTTTGAAACGGGTACCCTTTCCTTCCTCGCTCTGGCATACAATACTTCCATCTAGGCCATTGACCAGATTGAGCACTATTGAAAGGCCGAGGCCCGAGTGTCCGCCGCCTTTAGAACTTACAAATGGTTCAAAAATTCTTCTTTTGATCTTATCGGAAATGCCCGGTCCGTCATCGCTGACCGTCAGCTCGACGAACCCCCGGAGTTCACTCCTTTCATGGGGTGTACTTCGATGACGTGTTTTAAAATAAAGGTTTCCTCCATCAGTCATTGCTTCGGAGGCGTTCTTCAATAAATTAATAAGAATTTGTTTCAAGCTATCCCCGTCACTCATCAGCATGGGCAGTGCCGGATCCAGATCTGCATGAACTGCAACTTTTTTTCCCTTCATCAATGACTCTGCGGTAAGCTTGACCAGGTCATTTACAAGGCCGTTTATATCCACCGGAGCCCTTTTGCGAGATTTTTTTTCGGAAAATGACGTTAATCCCCCAAGGATGTGTGCAATCCTGTCAATCTCTTCGTTTAAAACCCCGATCTCATCTACTTCTAGCCGCTGATCCTTCAGCTTTATTCCAAGTATCTTTAGATAATTTTTCATGATGCCGAGGGGGTTGTTTACTTCGTGCACAACTTTTCGGGCAATGGCAAATGAGGCTTCAGCACGTTCTGACTGTATCCTCCTGAGCTGTCTTTCTCTGAGCTGCTCCGCCCGAAGAGTCAGCGCCGCCTCACTTGTAAACATCTCCAGAAGTTTGAAATGCTTGCCAAGGTGTGAACGCTGTGAACGGTTCAATCCCACCACGATTACGCCCACATATTCCCCCCGGACCGCAAGCGGAAGACACAGCATACCATCCGTTCGCAAAAATCGAATCATCTGGATGTCTGTAATAACCAGATCCGGGTTTTGTCCGAGACTAAAGGAATCAAGCGCTTTCTCCGCTGATAAGCATGACACCAATAAACTTTTTTCCAGCCCCATAGGGATTATCAGATCAGTGTTGCCTGAGGTGGCTTCATGACCTTCAACCTCCTCGCCGATCAGTCTTCCATTTTCATCGTCGTAGAGAAAAAAAAGAATATGCTCCAGATCAAAGAGGACCTGAAGGCCTTCCTGCAGGACTTTCAAAATGTCTTTTTTTTCTTGTGCAGCAACCAGATTTCGGATCGTCCCCAGGAGCAGCGATATATCACGCACTTCCCGCACCAGATTGTCTTGCGTCTCGCGATCACTATCAGACAGATTCTCACCGGATTCTTGCGGGGCCTCAATCTCTATTCCGAATGACCGGGCCACCTCCCCAAGCTCTTCATCACTGCGCGCTAAAAATCCTATAACCTGTTCTTGGGAAAACCCGTAGAGTTTTTCCGCAACCTTTATCCCATCCCCTCGACCCTCGACTGTCGGCCCCGACAACTTATCGGCGGTGTACACAATTTGTACCAGCGGAAGGGCGTGTGCGATCCTCTCCAAGGGTTCATGGTGGTAAAGGGCTGAATCCGCAACAAACGATTGAAATTTCCACTGATCCAGCAACCAGGCGCCAATTTGGCTATGAGTTGCGCCCAATTGGCCTTCGCCCGCTGCGAGCATTTCGGGACGATTTTCACATTTTTTAATAAGCTCAGTATATTTGTCGGAAAAATTCACCCATAAAACCAGCTTGCCAATGTCGTGGAGCAGACCGGCAACAAAGGCCTCGTCCGGACTTCCATAGGCGACCTCTCCGGCGAAAATTCTGGACAACAGCGCACACTTCATAGAGTGCCACCAGAATACTTTGAGATTGAAGGTGCCATCTCTATTTCGTGAATTGAAAGCCTGATACACCGCCGAGCAGAGCGCAATGTTTTTCACCGCACTGGTACCAAGATAGGAAACGGCCTGATCAATACCTTCCACTCTGCTGCCCAGTCCATAGTAAGCCGAATTTACCAATCTCAGCACTTTGCTGCAAAGTGACGGGTCGTTCGTTAGAATTTGTGCAATATCTCCCAGACTGCCGTTTTCATCATGACAAGCCTCCATAAGCTTCACTAGAATGTGAGGAAGACTGGGCAGATCCTTCAGGGTGCTGATGCGATCAATGACGGACTTTTCTATTTCCATGAAAATAATACAAAGTGTGGCGTGATCTAAAGTTGATGGTTCGCTTCAGGCTTCGCCTTCGGCTACGACCGGACAGGTCGTTCTGTCGTTTATAAAATAAGATAGAATTCCTTACACCTGAAACCTTCAGTTTATCACAACAGGTTGTCGGAGAAATGCTACTAAGGGCCTAAACTTCAGGCACTATGTCCTTAGATAACCCCAGGCCATCCATAAGAATGGATCTGTAGATTTCAAATACTTCGGTTTTAAAATTAACATCGAGCCGGGGGGGAGTCTGGGCAATCATAATGCCGCTTTTGAGGATGCAGGCGGTGATCCTATCAGATTTTTCAAACGTGATCCCCAAACGTCCCGATATTTTTAGCCCCATGCCCTGTTTTTCGATCGTTGCCGCGAGTCGATTCATGTCGATATCCAGTCTCTTTTTGGGGGAGAGGACAAAATTTCGGCGACCGTCACGGGCGCAGGTTTCTTCAAAGAATTTGTCTTTAACTTTTTGCGGTGCACCATCCGGGTTCGTACCGCATACCCTGCAGGATTCCAGCGGTGGGATGTCCAGGATGTTAAATTCAAATTCTCTGAGATCGACATAGAACAGTTTGTTAAAAAGTTTCGGCTCACGACCCGTCAGCACCCTGACGGTCTCGGATACCTGCACTGAAGCTACGATACCCAAAACGGAGGGATGGACACCGACTACGCCGCAGGCCGGAAGGTCTTCATCCTGAAGACCGGGCATAAAGCACTCCAGACAAAAGGTCCGACCGGGCAATAGAGTCGACACATTGCCGAAGGCTTCGATGGCGGCTCCGAAAACATAGGGAATCTTCAGCCTGTTACAGGTCCTGTTCACAATGTAGCGTGGTTCCGGCCGGTCCAGACCGTCGATAATCACGTCCATGCCTGACAGCAATTCTTCAGCATTGATTGAGTTCAGTGATTCAGGCACGGGATCTAGGGTCACATCCGGATTCAGCCGGCTTAATTTTTGAAGGAGCACCTCCACTTTGGGCATCCCGATGGAATCGACATCATAAAGGTATTGCCGGTGTAAATCTGAGCGGGAAACGATATCCCGATCAACGACGCGCAGGAATCCGACACCCATGCCAACGAGTTTCAGTGCGACCGGTGAGCCCAGTCCACCCACTCCCACCAGGCAGACTCTGGCGTTTCTGAGCTTAAGCTGTCCGTCGTAACCAATGTCGGCCAGAACAATTTGTCTGGAGTATGTTTCTAATTCCTCATCGGTAAGCTCTTTGCGCATTTTTTTCGGATACCTCGCGCTCTACATCATTTATTACAAAAATATAATTATTTTTTCTGATTAAACCGATCGCTTTGGCTGCCGGCAACCGGGTTCGCATGAAACACCCGCCTGGCCGGAACAGTGAATTTTTCGAACGTCGAACATCGAACGCCCAACGTCGAATTTTGAATATTGATGACGCTGCGCTTTATCTATTTTAAAACAAGCGAACCGAAGAATTTCGAAGAATTGAATCACTGTGCTCTGTCTTTTTTAAATTGATCGTTAGACCCTGAGGCTCTCGACGGGCAGAATACATTATTCGACGTTGGACGTTCAATGTTCGATGTTCTACGTTCATTTTTTTAGTTAGCCAGTCATATGAAAATAGCAAAGACCAAAGTTTCTTCTACGATCAGACCGGTCGCTTTTCAGGCCAGCGGCGGCGCTCGTCTGAGACTGAGGTTAAATAAACCGATTTGCTGAATTTTATTATACACTTATAAACGGATGTGTCAAACACCCAAACGCTGGTATCTGGAAACTATTTATTCTTACACCCGGGTTGAACCTTGAACCCGGAACCGTTCAGTATAAATTCGCTTTCACCCCCGGCGGAACACCTTTGCGATAGGGATTGATTTCGAAAACCTCACACAGTGCGATACCTAAATTTTTAAAAATCAGGGGCCAGGCTTCTTCAGCAGGCGGAAGGTCCTTGATATGAATAATTATGCTGCAACCGAGGCCCCAGGACGAACCGTCTAAGAAAGCATCCAGATCTTCTGAAAACAAGCCGCCCATAATAGTATGGCCGATGATCAGACGCTGTCTGATATCATCGCCGGTTGTGTAAAGTGGTACGAATCGCCAGAATTTGCGGCCCTCCACACTGACGCCGACACTTATTTTTTGATCCGCAAAATCAAGCGGAGCTTGAATACTGCTTCCCGCGCCGTTGATGCCAAAATCCATCATGCGTTTGATCAGAATTTCTCTAAGCGCTTTGCCGATGACCATTCCCGTGTCTTCCAAGAGTACGTGACTTGAGTTCAGCACTTTGGAAATAAAAACAGTCTGCAAAGAAAATCCGGCTTCTCCGGCAACCAATTGCAAGAGTTCCCGGAAACCTTCTATGGCATCGGTTCCACGATAATGTCTGATTGGCGCGCCTTTATATTGAAAAACAAACGGCTTTTTTTTAAAAAAATCGACCTTGGTGGACAATTCGCTTTCTGCTGTCTGGCGGATTATTTCCGCCAGATGGCCGGAACGGGACGTAATAATGATATCGCCGCAATCAATATCAGTTTCAACTGAAGCTGAAAATAATACGGATGGAAGGGATGGCGTGAATATTTTATTTAACGCCATGCCAACAGCACGAAAGATACCCTCCCAGGTATGATGCGGGTCTTCAAAATTGCATACCTTAAGCGATATCTGCGCACAAAGGCCTTTTGCCAAGCCTGTCAGCAGATCGACCAGATCGCGGCCGGATGGCAGCTGTTCGCAACGCAAGGATAAAAACCATTTCAGGTCGATATTTGTGCCGGCGCTGATTTCAAGACCGTTGTTCTTGCCTAAATCAATCAGTACTTCGGCACTGCCGTCGTCAATCATTCCCAAAGCCGCCGCCGATTGACGCAGCGGCGTGAAGGATCGTATTCGAGCGCCGAGGGTGCTTCCCAATGATCTCCAATCTTCATTTTGCCACTGAAGATCAATCGAACACCCCAAACGCCAGGCAATGTGTTCAACCATGTGGCTGATAAAATCATTGGGGGTTTTAATCCGTTTGGATTGAACATCGCCGAAAGCAAGTTTAAATGGTTTCATGTCATTTTGATTTCAGAAATAATTCCAGGCCGACCAGTTTGTCCAACAGCCAAACCGCGAGGAAGGCGACGACGATATAGACCACCGAAACGGCCGCCAGATCGGGTGTGATAACACTGCGGATGGAGTTGTAGATCAAAACCGGCAGGGTAACGATGCGGGCATCCGTTAAAAAGAGACTGACGAGAAACTCGTTGAACGCCAGAATGAACATCAACAGCGCACCGGTGATGACACCCGGCATCACGGCCGGCAACGTCACGGTTAGAAACGCCTGCAACGGCGGAGCGCCGCAGCTGGCAGCCGCGTTTTCCAGCTCATCATCCAGGGCGTTGACCGTTGCACTGACCGCCCAAATCATAAAGGGCAAATTGATGATACACAAACCAAACCCCACCGGCCACAATTGACCCAGGACGCGAACCTCCCCGAAGACAATCATCATTCCAAGGCCGGAGACGACCAGCGGTATGGTAAACGGCAGCAGCAGGTAAACCTGCAGGGTCGTCCTGAACCGAATCCGATAGCGTGCCAATGCAATGGCCGCCAGCGTTCCGGCCGGAATACTGACAACAGTGCAAATAACGGAAACATAAAAGGTTCGGAAAAAAGCGTCTTTAAAGTCATCCAAGAGCCAGAGGTGACCATACCACTTTAAAGAAAAGCCGTCCGGTGGGAATTTTACGATGTCACCGGCGGTAAAAGACGCACCCAGGATAATCACGGTCGGCAGTCCCAAAGTGATGAGATTAAACCAGACAATCGACCAAAGGGCAATTTTTTTGCCGCGGGCGCCGGTCACTTGACCCTCCCGGAAGAACCGAGTGTACCGGTGCCGGCCATCGCAAAAATGACGGTTACAAAGGCACTGCCCAGGGTCACCAGGATCATGGCCAGGGCGGCGCCAAGTCCCGGATTGGATATCTGAAAGAAGCCGTCGTAGATCGAATTTGCG
>JAJRVC010000675.1 GCA_024277475.1 Deltaproteobacteria bacterium | reverse complement strand
TCATCAAATCCAAAGGCGTGCGTAACGTCGCGCAGAAAATGCGACAGCTTATGCTCAATGTACGCTTGGTCTTTGACTATCTGCGCATGACTGAAAACTCATGTGCCTGCGCATTTAAAAACTAGAACAAATTTACCGTGGCATGTCCCCGCTGTTCCTTGACAAGTCTGAAACAGGGGATGTCGGTTTCACCGTCTCCGATAAATACCATGTGCTTGAAGATTACCGGCCGTTCTTCCTTGGGGATGAATTCATTGATCTTGCTGTTGTCGTAAACATTCAAAACACCCTTGTTGATGCGGAAGAGAAACTGGGTTTTGGTGGTGTAGTTAACGGCCAGGGCCGGCCATTTGGCCACGCCGTTGTGATCGTAGATAAAGGCCGAGGCGTAAATGGCGGAAAATTTTTTCGCGATGGGGGTTCCCTCTATCATCTCCCGAATGCCCGAAGATATGATGTAGTGCTTCATCTTAAATCCTTGCTTTTTCCCATAGGCGTTGATGCGGTCAAACCAGCCATTTACACCTTCGAATAGAAACACAGATCGGCCAAAATCCTCAAAATTCTCTTTTCGCACCGGTACTTCGGCAGCCTGAGCCTTATCCAGCATGTGCATCATGTAGGCCAGGATATTGTCAGCATCATGTTTTTTGGTAAGCTCGCGCACCTCTTTCCAAAAGCGTTTGTTCTTCATGCCAATAGCGGGAACGAAATCGTATTCCTGCATATTACCCGGTGCCAGGGTGCCGTCAAAGTCATAGGCAATTGCAAAAGTGGATAGTTTCCTGGTCATTATTCAGACACCTCCTTATGTGCGTATGTTCCGCCATAACGACCGGCTTTGGAGATCAAACCTATTGCCCGGGTTGATTCAATCCAGCGTTTTTTTGGAAAAAGCCTCAACAATTGATTCACAGGTATTAAGCAGAATGAGATCCGGTGAGGCATTTTTGAACAAGGGTGGTGATATCTTTAATTTCGCTGCCATTATAAATAACATGGCCTTTGGGGTCCAAACACAGTTTGCCATAGGAGGATATTTCCCTGCCGGGCGACTTCTCAAGCATGAAAAAAAGGGAGCCGGGCGGCACTTTGCCGGGTTCGCCAAAAAGCGGTGGACACCCCAGATCACAAACCCCGCCCAGGATTTTTTGCGGCTCCCCCCAGGCAAGATGATCCAGTGCCGCTTGCAAGCCGGCCAGTCGCGACTGCAACTGTACGGTTATTGCAAAGCCGGTTCCGGTAAGTCCAAACCGGATGCCGGCTTCTCCCAGGAAGCTGTTGGGAGAGGTGTATGAAAACAAAGCCGGACTGGCGCTGCATCCATTATCGGGGATCACCGTATTATAATAATCAACATCCGTACCCAGGCAACCATATACAGTGGATACGATGATACCGATATTGCGCTCCCGGGTCCATTGAGCTAAACCCGCATCCTGCAGCGCAAAAGCAATGGCAACCAGTCCCAGCCGGGTGTATTCATCCATACGCCTGAAATTCGGATAAGGCGTGTTAAATATATCCGCCGGGCTAATTTCTGGCAGCCGGCCCCGGGGCATGGCAAAGCTTTCATGATCCCGGCCACACCCCAAACCGGCCGCGGTCACCCAGCCAATTCCGGTAATATCAACACTTACCATTTGCTATTTCCCCAGAATAAGGGCAGCATTAATTCCGCCAAACCCTGAATTTGTTGTTAATAGATAGTCACCGGAAACAGGCTGAGGATCAGGGCTGACCCGTCCTCCGGCGCCAATTTCCGGTTGCGAAAACCCGACTGTTGGTGGAACGATTTGCGTGGCGAGAGTTTTAAGACCCAGGATTGCCTCAATGCCGCCGGCCGCTCCCAAGGTATGTCCGATGGCACCTTTGACGGAATATACCGGCACCTTGCGTCCGCCGAACACCTGCCGGAACGCGGTCAGCTCCATTAAATCATTGTAAATCGTACCGGTCCCATGGGCATTGACGGCAATGATTTTTTCTGCGTTCAGATTTGCCGTTTTCAGGGCCTGGTCGATCGCCTGAATCAGACCTCGACCGCTTTTATCCGGTGCCGTAATATGGGTGGCATCGCTGGTGATACCCCAGCCGAGGACACTGCCCAGCTGCTTACGATTTTCCCGGCGCACCCGCGCGGCACTCATTAAAAGCAGCGCTGCCGCTCCCTCGCCCAGAGACAATCCTTTGCGGTTGCGGTCAAAGGGTCTGCATTGAACCGGCGACAGTGCTTTTAAGGAAGAAAATCCCGCAAATGCATATTCCGTGATCAGGTCGCCGCAACAAATCAGTACGGCCTCGGACCTGCCTGAGTTAATCAGCCCGGCGCCATGGGCAACGGCAATGGTAGAAGAGGCGCAGGTGGCACTGATACTGATGCCGCTGTCGGTCAGGCCGAGTTTTCGGCAAACAATATCCGATAGGGAAGAAAGCAAAATATCCTGGTAATCGGCCTGCTTGCCCCGGCACAACGCCTCCAGATTATCGATGCCTGCCTT
>JAJRVC010000674.1 GCA_024277475.1 Deltaproteobacteria bacterium | reverse complement strand
AGCAGCCCCATGCCGGGCCATTGAAAAACGGTTTCAGTGATGATGGCAAAGGCGATAATCGATCCGACTTGAAGTCCGGTGATGGTAATGACCGGAACCAACGTGTTTTTCAGGGCATGGCCGAAATTTACTGCGCGGTTGGTCAAACCGCGGGCTCTCGCAAATTTGATATAATCGGTACGCAGAACCTCCATCATTTCGGAACGAACCAGCCGCATGATCAACGTCAGCTGGAACATGCCCAAGGTAAAGGCCGGCATGATAAGAGCCTTCAAACCGCTTGAGGTCAGCAGCCCTGTCGACCACCAGCCGAGTTGGACCACCTCTCCGCGGCCAAAGGTCGGCAGCCACCCCAGGAGAACACCGAAAAAAAGTATCAATAAAATCCCGATTAGAAAAGTCGGCAAAGAGATACCGATGAGCGATACCGCTTGGAAAACTTTGCTTAGCACACGGTCCGGATACAGCCCGGTGTAAACTCCCATGGGAATTCCGACGACTAACGAAAACAGGGCTGCGATCAAACTCAATTCCAGGGTGGCGGGGAGCCGTTCGACAAACAAATCGTTGACGGGGCGACCGAGACGGTAGGAGATTCCAAACTCTCCCCGGACCGTGCTCCAGACAAAGCGGGCAAACTGGACAATGACCGGTTCGTTCAGTCCCAGTTGTTCCCGCAGCCGTTCCATATCTGCAATGCTCGTTTCCTGTCCCACCATTTGAGAAACGGGATCGCCCACATAGCGAAATAAAGTGAAAGCAACCAGCGCTACCGTGAGCATGACGATGAGCGACTGGAATATGCGACGGATGATTAGCGCTATCATTATTTACAACCACTTAACCAATCAACTAATCAATCAATTTCTAAGTAAAAAAGCCCGGAATCAGGCTCAAACAGGCCGGATTCCGGGCTTGCTGAATTGCTCTGTACTACTCGATCACTACATGGCGCCATGCAAATTCATTATCCGGGCGTTGTTTGAGCTGCACTTTGTTGCTGACTCCCCAGGCCAATGCCTGTTGATGCAAGGGGATATAGGCGATGTCATCAATCGTCATCGTCCAGGCTTCTTCAATTAGAGCATCGCGTTTGGCCTGATCGGTTTCGCTCAAGATTTTCGCAGTTAGTTTATCCACTTCGGGATTGCAATAGCCGCCCAGATTAAACTTGCCTTCTCCGGTATCTTTGGGGCAATGATGTAAAAAATTGAGCGGATTGTATGAGTCGAAGCTGCCCGGAGTCCAGCCCAGCAGGTAGAAACTGGTATCGAGCTTGGGGGCCAATATTTTTGCGAAATATTTGACTTTGGGTTGGGCAAGCAGGTTTACTTTGATTCCCACCTTGGCCAGCATGGAAACCGTGGCCAGACAAATTTGCTCGTCATTGACGTAGCGATCGTTGGGACAATCCATGCCAACTTCAAATCCGTCCGGGTAACCTGCCTCCGCCAGAAGTTTTTTGGAGGCGGCCGGATCATATTCAAGCCGTTTGAATTTCGGGTTTCCGCCGCCGTGAACGCCCGGCGCAACCATCATGGCAGACGGCTCCGACAACCCGCGCATGACTTTCTTTTTGATGGCTTCAACATTGATGGCTTGATAGAAGGCTTGGCGGACTCTTTTGTCTTTGAAGGGATTTTTGCCTTTGATGTTGGAATACAGCAGCTCATCCCGGAACTGATCCATTCCCAGAAAAATCGTACGCAATTCCGGTCCGACCAGCATGCGGGTGTCCGCATTGCTATTGACGCGCTTCATATCCTGCACCGGAATCGGATAGGCCATGTCAACTTGTCCTGATAAGAGGGCTGCGACGCGGGTGGCGTCATTGCTGATTTGAGTGAAGACGACTTCCGTGACATTGTGTTCTTTGTTTTTATTATCCCACCAATTCGGATTGACTTTGCATACGGTTTTCACCCCCGTTTCCTGACTGACCAAGATGAAAGGCCCGGTACCGTTGGCATGGCGGGTAGCATAATTTTCTTCCTTCTTGGTTGCAGATTGCGGAGTGACGGCATTGTGTTTTTCCGTCCAGCTTTTGGACATGATGTACCAGGTGGCCCATTCTACATGAAGAATGGGATTGGGCGCCTTCGTGATGAAATCCACTGTATAGTCGTCCACTTTGACGACTTTGGTGTCTGCGGACAGCCTGACCCTTAAGTCTGAATCCGGATGACGCACCCGGGTGGCGGAAAATACCACGTCATCGGCGGTAAACGGAGTGCCGTCATGGAATTTAACGCCTTTGCGCAGATAAAAACGCCAACGGGTCGGCTCCATTACTTCCCAACGTTCCGCTAAAGCCGGTTCGATCTCAAGATTGGGCCCGCGACGGATCAACCCCTCATAGATATTGCCCCAAAATCCCAGATGGAACGTTTCGTTCAAGTTGTAAGGATCCATGGACTGGAGACTCCCTTGAAAGGCATACCTAAGTGTTTTTGCCCCGGCAGGTAATACTAATGCAACCGACATCACCATCACCATCGCCAATACCATCAACAATGTTTTTTTTCGCATTGAAATCCTCCTCCTTTTCTATAGTTAGTGCCCGTCCACGAAGCCTTTTTTAACCATGGGCACTGGCGTAAGTTTCCAATTCAGAAATGAGCAATTTTTTCTCTGAGCAAGGCCGCACAAGGGTTTACGTTGAGACGTACTT
>JAJRVC010000673.1 GCA_024277475.1 Deltaproteobacteria bacterium | reverse complement strand
GATGGTCACCTCGAACTGGGGCCTGTGGATGGGCTGCCGCGTCTGAAAACCGACGACACGCTGCCAGCCGAGTTTCTTGTACACACGCCTGACCTCGATCGGGGAGAGGCGCAACTGCTTGAAATCGAAGTGCAGCGGCGGGCTGACCACCTCCAGTCCGCCGCCGACATAAAAAGCGCCCACCTTTCCCAGCAGGTGCGCCACCCCGGGATGCGCCGTATCACGGGTGCCGTAAACCGCCTCGGCCTCTTTGTGATGCTCCACCGGCCAGATATCCGCGATATGCAGCACCGCCAGCAGATACCCCTCCGGGTCCCGCAGGGCCACCGACTGGCCGGCCTCGAGATTGCGCCCCTGGGTTTCGGAAACGTCCAGACAGATCGGAACGGGCCACAGGGTCCCTTCCTGCAGGCGCATGCGATCCAGCACGGATTCATAATCCGCCCGCACCATGAACCCCTCCAGGGGGGAGAAGGCGCCGCTGGCAAGGAGCTCCAGATCGCACATCTGCCGTTCGTTCAACGTGATGTCCGGCAAATTCATGGCGATGTCTTTGAGCAGCGCGCCTCTCTCTGCATCGACCACCAGATCTATCAGTTTGCCACCGTGCGGCGTGACCCAGCCGTTAGTCGCCATATACCTTTCTCCTGTAGTTCATAACAAAAGTTTGCAGCTTATGGTAAAAGTTACAATGATCTAAAAGAACTGTCACCATAAATCAAGCAATTAAAAACCCGCCGCCGGTCAACACCCGACGCCCGGACAAAGCCGCGCCGCCAAAGGCGGCCTGCAGAATCAACATCCTGAACCGGGGCAGAAACCAAAAACGCCTTTTGGGCAATACGCACCCAAAAGGCGTCCGTCACCTCTCTGCCTTCGGCAACCCGGCTGCCTCACGCCCTTGCGGGGCATGAAGCCGGCGGCTTTGTGTGGCCGCTCACACGGCCGTGCGCTTATCGAAGCTGTCCTGTTTCGTCTTCACTTCAGCCGGCTGCAGGCAGCGCCGGGTTGTTTTCCGCGGTATTCACTTTCCCCTGGAACCACTCTCAAATTTGTCCATGAGTTGAGAAAACAGGTTGGTTCCGGCCTTGTCCATATCAACCTTCTGATTTTTCTCTATTTCATCCATATCCGGCTAGGGAATGACCACCGCATCAAAACCCGGCGCCGGGTCGGGAGCGGTTTCGAGCACCTCGTTCCCGGGAGGTTCGGCTGCGAAATACAGCTCCCTTGCGCGTTGCAATTCTCCTGCGTCAGGGTTTGGGGCCTGGGGAGGCGCCCTGTAGCTGTTTTTCAGCAAGCGAAGCATTTCCAAAAGCATTTCATCCCGGGGGTCCCTCTCCTCACGGCCTCCGTCGGATCCGTGCACCAGCTTGTCGACCACCTGTTTGAATTCATTCAATTTTTCTTCGAGGAAGCTTAAACGCCTGTTTAAAACCCCACTCCTGTCCCCCCCGTTGTGAGGTTTCGACGAATCGGCGGATTGTGCCGCAACGCCGTTTTGCAAAAATATGCCCGCGTCCCTGGACTCGATGACACTTAACACCGTCTCCCTGTCAATCCTTTTCAGGCCTTCTGCAAACCCGTACACAAGTGCGGCGTCACACAAAATATTGATCAGGCGGGGAATGCCCCGGGAGTAGTCTGAAATCGCATCTATGGCTTCGGTTGCGAAGATGTCGGCTTTCTTCGACCCGGCGTTCTTCAACCGATAACAAATATACTTTCCGATCTCCTCTTTGCTGAGGGGGCCCAAGTGATTGTGTACCGTCACCCGCTGGGCAAGCTGCGAGAGCTGTCTAATTTTCGGTATCAACCCTGGCTGGCCCACCAGGATCATCTGAATCAAATGGTCCTTTTCAGCCTCCAGGTTGGACAGCATCCGCAGTTCTTCCATGGACTTGGTGGGCAGGTTCTGGGCTTCGTCGATGATGAGAATGACCCGTTTTTTCTCGGCGTATTTTTGAATCAGGAAGGCCTGCAGCAGGTCCACCATTTCGGCCTTGTCGAGCCCTCTGACATCGAGCTCGAAATCCTGGCAGATCAACTTCAAAAGCTGCGTCGGGGACACATTGGTGTTGTTGATGAGGCCCAGCTGGACATCGCCGCCGATCCGGTCCAGGAGGTAATTGATGAGCGTGGTTTTCCCGGACCCGATGTCGCCGGTGATGACAAAGAACCCCTTGTTTTCGGAAATCGCGTATTCAAGATGGGTATAGGCGTCCTCGTGCCCCCGGCTCATATAGAAATATGCGGCATCGGGCAGAATCTTGAAAGGTTTTTCCTTCAGGCCATAGAAAGCTTCGTACATTTTATTCCCTGTTCCGCTTCATGTGCCGTATCCTGAAATTGCCGTTTCCCGGCATCAGCAGTGACTGCACCGGGACTTGTTCAGTACGCTGCCCAGCACTTTTCGATTCTCCAACAGCTCCAATACCCGTTTCAGCTGATTCCCCGTGGTTTTTTCCTCTTCTACCACCAGCAGAATACCGTCAACAAACTTGGACAACTCTATGGCGTCGGCGCAGTACAAAACAGATGACGTGTCAAAAATGATAATCCGGTCATCTTTATAGCGGTTCTTCATTTCATTGACCAAAAATTCCATCCTGGGCGACCCCAGCAATTCCGTCGAATTGGCCACGGGTCCGCCGCCGGGCAAAATAGTCAGTTTCTGAATCCCCGGATTGAGCAGCAGTTCCGGAATATCTATCTTTCCGGTCAAATAATCGGCAAGCCCACAGGCAACATCCACGCAGAAAAAATCCCTGGCAAAATCAAAATGCCCATTCAGCGGTTGTTTCAGATCGGCGTCCACAAGCAAAACCGTACGGTCCAGCTCCTGCGCGATACTGATTCCCAGGTTGATGCTTGTAAATGTTTTTCCCTCGCCCGGGTTTGCGCTGGTAACCACAATACTGTTCCCGCCGATTTCTTCAAGGCGGCTCAGTATCTGGGTGCGCAGGGTCTTGATCTGTTCGGCGCCCTCGATTCCCTGGAAGAGAGACACCAGTTTTTTATTTCTCAATTTTTTAAGATCAACCGGCTGAACTTTCGTTTTTGAGTAATTGATCAGGACATCTGATCGGTGCTGATGGCCCTGTGGGAAATGCGTAACTGCGACCTGCTTTTCGGTCGCGTTTTCCTGAACGGCTTCCTGATGGCCGGCAACTTGTGGTCGTTTGCTTTTCTCCAGAGCCGCCTTCAGTGTACTTGCCGGTCGGGTGTTTTCCTCCATAAAAATGGTTCCGCCGGACTCCCTGGCCTTTTTAGCCTTTTCCAATGCCTTTTTCAGTTTGCTCATATGAAACACCCTGGGTAGTAAGAAATGACAGTAACGTACAATCTCCTGATTGGAGGTCTGACGAAACGCAACGCACAAGGGGGCCGCCAAACCCGGGCTCAACCGGGCCTCATATCATGATTCTCTTTTGGATTTTAGCCAGGAGGATATCCAGCGGCATCACCAGCTGGTTGACAAGGGCCAGTGCAATAATGACGAGACCCAGTGCCGCCGACACCCAGATCACTTTTCTGAAGCGTTTGGCCCTTTTTTCCTCGTCGCTCTCTATCACGGGGATGGCTGAAAACACGGGTATTCCGGTCACATTTTTCAGTTCGTGGGTTGTTTTCACCGAAGGGTCAAGCGCCTCTTTCCCCATCGCCAGGCCGACCCCGGCCCCGATACCCAGTATGAATGCGGCCAGGACAATCGCTACCCGGTTGGGCTTGTAAGGTTTTTTGGGGTACTGGGGCGGGTCGGAGATGATGAATTTCTCGCCCCGCTGGGTCTGTTCCATCACCTGGGAGATTTTGGCCGTCATCAGCTTTTTGGAAAGTTCGGCGTGCTTGGCCTTCAGGGCTTGATAATTGCGCATGAGTTCATTGTATGCTTTTTCGACCATGGGTGCGTTTTCAAGCCGCTTGTAGTATTTTTCCAGGGTGTCTTTCAGTCTGGCCCTTTCCTGGAGAAGATTTTTTTTCATGATCTGTGCGGCTGTTATCTGGGTCTTGAGGCTGATATAGGCGGGGTTATCCGGCTGCTCGTTGCTGATCTGCGTGGCCGTGCGCTTGATCTTCAGTTGCCCCACCTCCCTGGAAAGAACCTCGATCTCCTTGGAAAGCTTGACCACGTCGGGGTGCTTGGGCCCCTTTTTGCCCTTGACGGCCGCCAGCTCTGTTTTCAGGGCCTGCAGTTGTTTAATTTTCTCGAGGGAGTCGTCGGTTTTTCCGACCTGGGCTTCCAGTTCCTTGATTTCTCTTTTTAATTTTTTTATATCCGGGTGTTTGGGCGAAAGGGTCGACTGCAGCGTCGTCAACTGCAGCCGCATCGCCTTCAGGCGGTTGGTGGGGTTTTGCGAAACCTTGCCGTTTGCGGTCATCACCGGGGCCAGGGGGTCCAGGGTGGCGATCCGGCCCTGCAGATAGACCATCTGCTCATCCATGGTGCGAATCTTGGTCTCCAGGCGGTCCAGCTCTCTCTCATAGCGGTTGATAGCCTGCAGGTTGGCATTCATGTTGGCGGGAAGTTCGCCCAGGTGCTCCTGTTTGAATTTGCTGATTTCTTCCTCATTCTGCCGGATATGCTCCTCGAGATTCTTTTTCTCCTCTTCCAGGAAATTCGTCGTCGTCGAAGCCAGCTTGGCCCGTCGTTTCAGGTCTTCCTCCAGAAAAAGGGAGGTCAGCCGGTTGGCCACCTTGTGGACGGAGTCAGGGTTGCGTCCCTCGTACGAGAGGCTGAACGCGATGGTAGCGCTTTGCGGCCGCCCGGTCTTCTGGTTCACGACTTTCGCACTGATCGTGCTGATCTCAATGGCCTTTCGCATCTCATCGACGAGCTGGGCCGGGGTTGCGCTTTCCCGCATGTCAGGGTAGAGATTGAATTTCTCGATAATTTTAAACAGTTTCTTGCGTGTCAGAACCTGCTGTTTGATCATCTCGATGCGCTCTTCCACAAACTCCGAGATGGTTGATTTGACGTAATCGTCCGGGATCTGCTGCTCCTCGACGACGATAACCCCCTCTGATCTGTAAATAGGCGGCAGGATCAGCGCAACCGCAATCCCGCTGAAGAGTATGAGGGCGAAAGTGGCCGTGAAAATCTTCCACCTTCGGTGGATGATACCCTTGATGATGTCTATATTCAGTGATTCTTCCATGGACTGCACTTCCCCGAAATGTGACTACACCGTTTAAGTTGCATCAAACAATGAACCCAACAGGCCGAATTCTACCATTTTCTTGGAAAATCAAGGTCAAGCGAGACCCAGGCCCGTTGCCGGTCCTTGACCGGGTTGGTCTCCAGATCCAGTCTGTCCTCGCGTGCGTAACTGTAAAACAGGGACAAGCGAAAATTGCGGGTCAACAAGTAAAACATGGATGGCGTTATGCTGAAATACCACCGGTCGTCATCGCGCAGGGGGTCATTCTCTTCCAGAGATGAATAATACAGGCTTCCACCCAGGCCGACACCAAAACGCTCTCGCAACAAGTGATTCACATTAAACCAGAACCTGGAAACATTTCTGATTTCGCGATTTGAGTTGGGCCTCAAGCCCTGACTGAAAGCGATAAAAGTGTCGGTCACCTCTCCTCTTCTCGTCAACTTGATGTTGGCCACACCGCCCAGTGTGTTACTGTCATCCTTTTCGTATTTAAAATTCTGCTGTGTGTAACGGCCGCCGACCATGAAGGAAAGATCGTAAATTTCACTGAACCGCCGTTTCCACTCGAGGTTCAAGGTGTAGTTGTATATGTCCCAACGGTCCGAATCTCCATATGTAAACCGGGGGATAACACTGATAATGTCTCTTTCATTTTTTAAGCGTCGCCTGTAGGCCAGCTCCCCCGAATTGAACCTGGTGTCAACGCCGAACTCCTTTTGGTATCGTGTATCAACATACAGATAGTTGAAATCCATGATGGATCGTTCTGTCATCTTGTAGCCAAAGCCGCCCCCGGCCTTAAAACGCTCCCGGTTTTGCCTTATTGCAACGGCGCCGGTTTCTTCCAGCTGGGAGTCCAGGGTGGTGTCTTTGACATAGGAACCCAGGCCGCGCAGCATCCAGCGCTCCGTCAATTTGTATTCACCATCGAGGCTGTAGCGCTGGTTGATGGTATTCAACTCGCTGTATTGCCAGTAGAAAAGAAAGTCGGCTGCAAACGAGGTGGAAACATCCAGCCGTTCCGTTTTGTGATTCAGCACCAGCATCGGGGTTACATAGGAGATGTAATCACTGAGTTCTTTGGTCCTGGTGTATAAAATATTGTTGTTGTACTCCTGATCCAGTATTAGCGTGGGGATGATGTTGTAATCCTTTGCGTTGACAGGTGCCGGCCAAAAAAACACCACGCACAACGTCGCCCACAAACAGCCCGCTGACCACCTTTTAAGCATCCCCATCTTCAGCCCCCCATCAGTTGTAATATTCTCATATTATTAACAATCAGGGAACAACAACCACATCTCCCCGCTTCAGGATTATGTTCTGTTCCAGGTTTTTCCCCTTTTCGACCTCTTTGTAGTCAAACGGGATCTTGATTAATTTTTTATTTTTCCGCCGCAAAATAATGATGTTGCTCTCCGAGGCGAAGGGGGTCATCCCGCCGGCCATGGACAGAATCTGCATCACGTCGGTGTCCAGCGTAATGGGAAAACGCCCCGCCTTTTTCACCTTCCCGATCACATAGGCCTTCAAACTGCTGATCTGCACGAGCATTACCGTTACGGTTGCGTCGGGAACATATTCGGCCAGTTTGTCGGTGACCGTTTTCCTGAGATCGGCCACTGTCATATTCTTGACATTGATATCGCCTATGAGTGGAAATGAAATGACCGTGTCCGGCGGGACGACCACCTTGCGGCTGAGGGTTTCATCTTTCCACACGGAAATCTCAAGGATATCGCCAACCCCTATTTTATACGACTCCTGGGCGCTGGCGATAAGGGCGCTTCCCGTCACCAACAACCAGGCAAAAAGAAAAATGAGCACTGATTTTTTCATAATCCCGTCTCCCCTACACGTGCGTCAACTGCCCCTGTTTCCCGATCCGGACATATCACCGCAATTAATATGCCAAAATAAGCATAATAGCAAGCTTAAGCTGGTTATCACCTGAATATTGTACTGAATTTCTCTTAATGCACAACATCTGGCCCCCTGGCTCACCTGCTCCGCCCACAAAGCATTTTGGGCAATCACGTCATAAAAGGCAAGTAAATTGCCAATCACTGTGAAAAGTGTTTCCCATACAGCCCGTTCAGAGCCGGCGCCTCACGACCCGGCGAGGGCCTTCTCGGCCTGATCTTTCCCGGGAAAAGGACGGCCCACAGCCACGGCCTTCTTCAATTTTTCCCGCCCCCCGGCTCTATCACCCAGCTTCAAAAGAACCATTCCCAAATGATAGTTGGCCGTTGGGTCATCGCCGATTTTTTCCCCGGCACGCACCAGCAGCTCTTTGGCTTTTGAATAATTCCCCTTGCGGTAATAAACCCATGCGGCGGTGTCCAGAATTCGAGGCGAATCCCCGTATTTTTCAATCAGCGGACCAACCAGCTTCTCGGCCTTGGTCAGATTGTCCGGGCTGGGCTCATACTCCGCGTAATAAAAAGCAAGATTGTTTGCGGCCACCACCATATCCGGGTTGTTTTTCAGAATTTCAGTGTAGATCTGTTTCGCCTTTTCAGGCTTTTTCAGCCTTTCATAACACAACGCCACTGAAAGCGCTTTGTCTGCATCTTCAGGATCCATCGCACTGAGCTTTTTAAAACTTGCCAGCGCCTCTTTGTAGCGGCCCAGGCGCTGCTGCGTTTTAGCCAGTCCCAGCAAAGCGTTCCGGTTGTCCGGGCTGAGCGTCGAGGCCTCTTTAAAAGCCTTCAGCGCCATTGTGTCGTTCTTTTCCAGAACACGCAATTGCCCCAGCAGGATATGGCTGTCCGCGTTTTCAGGCTGTTTTTTTATTTGGGCCCGGCATCTGCTTATGGCTTCTTCGAGGTCCCCTTTCTCGACAAGCACTTTCAGGATTTTTTCGAGAGCCAGCGTAAAGCCGGGATCCATCGCCAGGGCTTTCTCAAAAAACGCCAGGCCTTCTTCGGGTTTCCCCGAAGCGATCTTTAACACACCGTTTTTATAATAGGAAAGTGAGTTTTCGGGCTGAAGCTCAAGCAACCGGCGGTAATATTTCTCAGCCCCTGAAAAATCTTTTTTTTCCAGCGCCATATCTCCCAGCGTCGCCGTCGCATCGGCGTTCCCTTTGTCTTCCGCCAATATTTTTTCGAGTTCTTCCGTCGCCGAGTCATATTGACCCCG
>JAJRVC010000041.1 GCA_024277475.1 Deltaproteobacteria bacterium | reverse complement strand
TGATCAATTTTTTTTCGCGCGTAAAAAATACGTTCTTTGTTGTAGCCGGTGACCAGAGTACCGCCCCCGCCCCCGCAGCATATTTGGTCCATACGGGTGGGGTAAAGGTCCACCCAGTTTTCCATACACTGATCCAGAATCCAGCGTGGTTCGTCGAAAAATCCATGGCCGAAGCGCCGCTGGGCTTTACGGCCGTAATTGCAAGGATCGTGATAGGTTGCCGGCCCGTTAAATCTGGATCGGTCCAGCTTGATACGGCCTTCCTTGATATACTTGATCAGCAGATCAAATACGGTAAAAAAACCGAATTCTTCGAACACTTGGGGATAATATTTTTCGAAACCCGACCGGGTTGCCAGATAGGCGTGGCCTCATTCGGGCCACAGAAGATTTTTGACCTCCAGTTTCTGCATCTGCTCGTAAATCCGACCGGTCATGATCTTCATGGCTTCGTCATCACCGGTAAAATACCCCCAGTTGGTTCCCTCCCAGTTTTCAGACGGTACGGTCCAATCCTCACCGGCGGCATGGAAAATCTTCCACCAGTGTTTGAGATCTTCGGTGTGGGTATTGACCAATTTATTGTGGATGGTGGTCAGAATATTGGCCTCTTTTTTGTCAATGGCCACCTGAAAGCCCTCGAATCCGGGCTCCTCGGCGATTTCTTCGGCGACATCCTCCAGGATGAAGACAAAATCTTCCTGGGGCAGTCTCAGGTTGTTACCGGTTTCCAGGGCGGCCGTCAGTCCCTTGTGCAAAATTCCCGGCACTTTCTCCCGCTCCCGCAGGCCGCGGATGTTGCGCACGGCATCGGCAATGTCGATTTCCATGGGACAGACATTTTCACACTTACCGCACATGGTGCAGATCCAGGGCCAGCGGGATTCCACTACCGCATCCTCGAGCCCCAGGGAAATCATGCGGATCAGTTTGCGCGGATCAAACCCGTCGATGCCCGACGCGGGACACGAGCTGGCGCACAACCCGCAGGTGATACAGTAGTCCTGGGAATAGGGCCAGTTTTTAAATTTGTTTTGATCCAATCGGTTAAGATCGATAACTTCAGACATCTCGGACATACCTTTTTACCTCAATTATGCTTTTGCATCTTCAACCGGCTCGGCCCCAGCTCCAGCAGCTGTTTCTCAAAATCAGTCAACGCGCCGGCAAATTCAACCCCCATATTGGAGGCCAGTGTTTGTATCGCCAGCCGGCTGTTTTCAAAACCCATGGGAGTCATCACCTCTGAAATTTGCGTCACCCGGTGTCGGGCATGAATACTGCCCAGCGCACTGTGGCAGTTGCCCTCATGACAGGTTAAAACCATCACCCCGTCGGCTCCCTCTTCAAAAGCCGTTAAGATATGTTGCAAAGAAACACTACCGGCACAGGTTACCTCAATAATTTGCAGCCCGCGGGGCAATGGACGACCCATACAGGCCGCCAGCTCCGCAGCACAGGCGGCGGATCGGCTGCAACAAAATGTCGTAATCGACGGGATAAAGCCGTCTTGAATCGGTTGGGAATCCACAACGCCGGACGGAACGGAGACGATCGCCGCTCCCGGCTGCCCAAAACTAATGGCGCCCCGGGGGCATTCCGCCACACAAATTCCGCACCGTTCACAGGCCCGGGCAGTAACCGACACCTGGGCACCGACCTGGATGGCCCGGTACGGACAAAGCCGATAACAGGTCAGGCAGCGCACACACCTGCCGGTGTCAATTTGGGCTTTGGTCTCGGTGGAGTCGGTGACAGATCTTTGCTCTTCCAGCACGGACAGCACCACGTTAGGCGCATCGATGAGCTGATCGGCGGGCGCCTGCACGCTTCGGCTGGCCCCGGCAATCAGTATGCCCTTGCGGTTGGTTAAAACCGTCAGCCGATGAACATTGTCGCCCTGGGCAAAGCCTTCCAGATCACACTCCAGTTCAAAAATTCGCGCCAGATCGCGGGTGTAATCGGAAGGGCCGATTTTCTCATCGACAACCGTCAAATCCGCCGTCAGCAGGCAGGCGTGGCCGGTGATTTCATCAGTAAATTCGAAGCGGACGCTGCCGTCGTCATGCTGACGAATATCCGGACGGCTGTGGGTAAACTTGACGTAAACGACACCGGCGCCCCTTGATTCCCGGTACAGCTTTTCCAGGCCCTCAGCGCCAACTTTCAGGTTTCCGGTCAATATGTAAGTTTTCAGTCCATGATCTGCCTGCAGCCGAAAACCGGCACGCATTATTTCTTCGGCCATAACGGGATTGCTCTCGGCATTCAGACCGCAAAGCAAAACCGCCGTTTGAATCCCGTCAAAGGCGTCACCGTTTTTCCCAGGCCCCTGCAACCAGGTATGCAGCCGGGAAATATCCATCACCTTTTCACCGGGGGTTAACCCATAGCGGGAAAATTCCGGCAGCCGCTGGTCGCTTTCGGCAATCACAATCCGATCCACGGCGACCGACCGCTTTTGTCCATTGCAATCCAGGGCCACCGCAAACTCCCCCACTGTACCGCTGCAGGAAAGCACCCGGGTCTTCGGGTATACTTCAGCTCTCTTTCGCGTTTGGTCTGCCGGCAAATTGAAACCCTCTGCCGGCGTAGCAATAATGATTTCGGCCAGCTCAGACGCCAGATCCTGTGCAATACGCCGGGCGCAGGCTCCCTGTCCGATTAGCAATGTTTTTCCACTCAATGGTATCCCTCTTTCATTCTCCCAGGTATCTCAGTGTGTTCAGGGCTGCCTCTCCGGCGCTGGCAACGCTTTCGGCAATGCTCATCGGGCCGCAAACCGTTCCGGCGGCAAAGACACCGGCGTCAGCCGCTTGCCCCTCCAACCCCGTCGCGATGGCGACAAAACCGCTGACGGCGTTTTTCAGGTTCAGCCGCCCGACCAGTTCCAGGTTTTCATGACAGGGCTGCAGCCCCACGGCCAGTATGATCATATCGAAAAGTTCCTCAACGGTTTCATGGGTTTCGTCGTTAACCACGGTGACCTTCAGTTGCCCGTTTTCCATCTGGATAATATCGCCGGGGATGGCCCGGATCATGTGAACATCCTCGGTCACCTGATTGTAAAAAGGCTCAAAATCCCGCCCGAAGGTCTGCACATCAATGTAGAAAAAAGAAATTTCAGTTTCCGGTTCCCGGGCCTTGATCAGCCGGGCCATGCGCAGCGACGACCCGCAGCAGATCTTGGAACACCACAGGTGATTCACTTTGGCATCCCGACTGCCCACGCACTGGACAAACCCAATCCTGCGGGCCCTCCGACCGTCTGAAGGCTTAAGCGCCCGTCCCTGCCGCCGCACAATTTCTTCCAGCTCCAGGTTTGTAACCACATTTTTATATATTCCATAACCATAAGGTTTGTTGCGGGGATCAAAGGTTTCGAAACCTGTGGTCAGGACAATGGCATCCGCTTCGGTGGACAATTCGGTTGAACCGGCATCCAGCGTTATGGCGTTTTCCGGGCAGGTTTCCTGACAGCGGCTACAGGATTGATCCACCGGATACAGGCATTCCTTTTCATTAATAGCAAAAAAAGGGGAATGGCTGGGGGACAGACCCTGGGTGATGGCTCCTTCCTGCGGACACTGATGTAAACAGATACCACATGCGGTGCATTTTTGGGCATTGATATATTTGGGCTTCTGGTTCAGGCAGATAGTATACCGCTCGGTTTTAGTGATACTTTCGATCCGGCTGCCGGTTAAAATTCTGATTCCGGGATCGCGCACCGCCTGATCCAGTTTTTCTTCCACCATACAGGCACCACACTTTACACACAGGTCTGTGGCCTTACACGCAAACCGGATGGCATGGCCACCGGCAAAATCAGATTTTTCTATAATCTCGACGGAAATATCAAATTTCGCCAACTCCAAGGCAGCCGAAAGGCCGGCCACACCGCTGCCGATAATTACAACAGTTTTGTCCGCCATGGTGGGTGTAAATCTCCTTCGTAGCTAATTCTACTTTGTCACATTATCAGAGCAAAATATTTTTTCTGGATTTCAACAGGTTGTAATTTTAATTGGGTAAATGAGCTAAAATTAACTTATATTGCTGAATATTTCAATCCTCAATAGTTTTTTCGTAATACCTCAGTCCCTGAGGCACTATGCTTTTTCCGCGTCTGTGCTCGGAAAAAGAAAGAAACTGATGAACGTCGAACATCGAACGTTCAATCAATTCACTGTTCCAGCCAGGCGGTGTTTCATGCGAACCCGGTTTCCGTCAGCCAATGCGACCAGTTTAATCATCAAAAAACCGTGCCATTCTGGTGTAGTTTCATATAAGGAGCTAGGTGCCCACTGCCACAGCCAATCCGGGATCAATGTCTCCGATAGCATCGATTACCTCAACGACCGCATCGGACCATCCTAAAGGCATAAAATGGATACCCTGGCACATGGGTTTGATTTCACGGGTGAATCCAGCCATCATTTCGACTGATTTTTGTTTCCTGTCCTGGCTGTCGACAGAACCAATCTCATCAATCCAATCCTGCGGAACCCTGATTCCGGAAACATTTGCATTCATATATTTACCCATTCCGGGGGATTTCAGGAAAACGACGCCCGCCTGTATGGGCCGACCGAGCTTCTCGGCTTCTTTTATAAATTTCTCGAAAACTTTTATATCATACACTGCCTGGGTCTGGAAAAACTCAGCGCCACTCTCAATTTTTTTCTCCATCTTCATCAGTTGCAAATCAAGGGGTTCAAAATTGGGGTTGACCACCGCACCGATGGACATATCAGGCGGATTTAGAATCTCATTGCCAATCATGTCATGACCTTCTTTAAGCCCCGTAGCAATTTTGATTAATTGCACGGAATCGAGGTCGAACACATTCCTGGCATTTTTGTGATCACCCAGGCTGGTGTGGTCACCGGTCAGCAGCAGCATATTGTCGATTCCCAGTGAATAGGCAGTCAGGATATCAGACTGCAGGGCGATGCGATTGCGGTCGCGGCAGGTGAGTTGATAAATTGGTTCATAGCCGTTTTCCTTCAATTTCACACAGGCCGCCAGGGAGCCCAGTTTCATCACGGCACTCTGGTTATCCGTGACGTTTACCCCGTGGACCCTGCCTTTGAGCACCTCGGCCTCCTTAACACAGGGGGCGACATAGTTCTTATCCCTGGATACTGTCCCTTTTACCGGCCCGACTTCACCGGTAATGACAAATTCACCTCTGCTAAAAAGCTCAGCTAATTTCATTATATTTTTTCTCCCTGTTTATTTTCATAAAATATCAGATGGATTTTAATCCTGGTTGCTGACGGTTACACTGGTTCCCTGGGAACAGAACGTCGCCTCATGGGGACTGACGGTCAGGGTCCTGGAACGGGCCCATTTTGTGTTGTGTTTGGGTTCCAGATAGCCTTTTATCAGATCGAGGCGACCCAGCTTCTTCAAGCGTTCATAAATCAATATCCATCCGCAGTCCCGATTTTTGTCTACCTCGCATTTTCCGTTCTCGGCACCGCCGCAAGGACCGTTTAAAAGACTTTTGGCGCAAAGAGTGATGGGGCAAAGCCCTCCGGTAAATTCTACGATGCATTCACCGCAAAGTGAACAGTATTCATTAATTTCAGTTGCGGATACGGTTTCTCCACCGAAGATGGTATCGCATCCGGGATGCACCATCCCACCATCAGTGGCATCGATGACCGTGTGCACACCCTGGCCGCAACCCAGGACCAGAAAAGAATCCGCTTCTCCGACCTGATCGGTATAATCTTCCATCAGTACCTTGCGGGTATGATCCAATTTGCATAAGGACATTCCTTGCGGTCCCGGTACCGAAAATCCTGAAACCTTGATCCCTCTTCTGATCAAACGCTTGGCCATGTTCTCGGTCTCATCTTCACCACCGGAGTGGCATTTCCAGGCGCAGTTGTTACACCCGACGACGAACACCCTTTCACCGGGCTTGATAAATTCGATAATCTCTTCGATAGGTTTTTGAATTGTAGCGTGCACTTAATTTTCTCCTTTTTTTATTTAAATCAATCTATCTCATTCTGCAAAGGGCGCCTGATTACCACCCTCACAGCGTTTCCTGTTCAAGTTCCGCACTATTCAATAATCCGAGATTTGTCATTAATCCGAATCAGGAACCCGATCTCCCACCGGAATTTCTTCACCCGGAGCCCAGGTGTCGAAAGATTTCGCTGTCAATCTATCACCTGCACGCACCCGATCGTACACCCAGACAATCCGGGTATTGCATTCCCAAACTCTTCTACCCAGCTTATCTTGCCGTTCTTTCAAAGCTTTTTCAGCAGTCTTTCTCGTCCTGTGTACAGAGATGACCTCCTTTTCGATTTCTGCCGGTTCTATTCGATCATAGATCAATGCATACATAATAGGTCCTTCCTTCGGGTCGAATATGTGCCCTTTTTTTATGTTGGGTTCAGGTATCGCTGCTTGGTTGAGTAATCGTAAATATGGATTTATTCCATATTTGCAAAATAATTGGACACTTCAGGTTTCAACAATCGTTACTGACTGAAATTATAACTATATTTTACCAAATCAACCATTCAACTTCGCTGCAAGTCCGCCTTCAGTTTGGCGAATAAAGAATTCAACGAGGTCTGGAATTGCCGAAATTTAGCCTTTTATTCGAAAAAACGCTTCTCGTATTTAACCGATGCCAAGTCGAATTCCTCATACAGCAGCTTTAAACGCTCATTGGCAATATTTATCCCCTGCGATTTTTCCTGCTGCTCTTTTTCGGCCCCATAGCAGGCCATACAGCGCTCATAATGGTAAGTTTTGCCCAGTGTGGTTACGGCAAAATCGACCATCAAAAAAACCTGCTGGTTTTGATAATTGGCAAAGTGCTCCACCCCTGGAACAAATTCCAACGCTATCTCCATTGCGACCTCATTGCCTTCTTTGGCAATATTGATATAGTCAGGGATCGCCAGAAGAGGGCCGTGTTCTTCCTTCATCCCATCGAACTTGACCACCATATCCTCCAGGATGAACAGGCGGCTTTCCACCGCCACACCGACATCCTGCAGCTTTTTGTAGTCTCTTTGCAGATATCGGTTGGCAATCATCACAGCCTGGGATACATGGGGGCACAGATTGTGCGGACAGCCCCGGGCATAGCACTTCCTGAACATAAATTCCTGGCCATCGATGCTGCCGTTAAAGCGGCAGAGAAAGATGA
>JAJRVC010000672.1 GCA_024277475.1 Deltaproteobacteria bacterium | reverse complement strand
GTTCCATTTGGCGGATAAACGGCACAAGCGGTGCTATCGTCGCTTTTGCCGTTCCTTCAAATATCTTGAAAGTGAGCAGGTTTTCTATAAGCTGATCTTGGCTATCTTTGAGAACTGTCATGACGCTGGGGGCTCCGTTAATCTGGCGGCTGGTAGGCCGGTTAGACCCTTATCGGGTTTTATCTGACAACATGTCGTAAAAGATTGAAGGTGTCAGGGAAAGTAAGTGCTGAAACTTTTGAACCCAGAACCTCTGAACTCTGAACGGTTGTCAAACAGTTTTGCTTTGTGTCTTTGGGCCTTTGTGGCAATTTTTTCTCCGCCTCAGGCGGATCCGGCTTAGGATTTGCCGTATCAAACCGTGCCGGATATCCGGGCTGTAATTTCTGACTCAAGGTCCTCTAAAGTGCCCATCTTGGCCGGCGAAACGAAATAAATTCCGTTCCCGTTTCCGGTCCCCATGCCGCGGATAAAAAAATAAAATACGCCGCCGAACCGGCTGTCAGCATCGGACCGATCTCCAAACGCCTGTTTCAACCAACGCAGCACGGCAACCGTGTACAGCTTGTATTGCATAGAGTATCCCGCAGCATCCATACAAACCTCCAGGGCTTTGCGTCCATACCCGCCATCGAGACGATTTGATTTCCAATCGGCAATGAAAAATTTTCCTTTATGCCGGAAGACGAGATCCACGAAACCGCGGATAAAGCAACGACGCCCCTCCACGATGTCACAGTCCGGGATTTCCAACGGTTCGCCCACCGGAAAGGCGAATGGATAATAGAATTCCACCTCGTGAAGCCGATCTTCCTTCTTGAGCCGGCCCAGGAAAAACGGTTCTTCCACCGCGCTGACCGGCGTCGTCAGGGTGTCGGCGACCATCCGGCAAACCTGCGGTAGCCAGCGACTTTCTACCCGGTAGGCATCCATTGTTTTGACGATGACATCTCCGGTTCCCTTTTTTTTAAGAAAATCATCAGGGTTTTCCACTACCGATTCATAATCGATGTGCTCAAGGATATCATGAAACATGGACCCGATATCCGTCCCACCGGGAATCTCATCAACCGGACGAACCGACCGGATACTATCCGAATCAAAACCGGAAAATCTCTCGTCGTCTTCCCTGTCCTTCTCCCGAACCACCTGAAATCCTGTTTCCTGCGGCTGTTGCCCCGGGCCATGGTAAAGCCTTCCCTGCAGGCTTGAAAACGATTCGAGCATGATCCTTCTATATTGGTAATTGTGATTGGCCGGCAAAAGAGGATGATAGTTATCGACAGCGTTTTTGGAAACGACCTTCGGTCCCCCGTCATCGTCCGGACCGGACGTTGCATTGGTATCCGGGTCCAGCCGGCCTAGGCCCGGATTGTCATCGGCCTGGGGGAAAGCTGAAGAAATGGCTGCGGAAAGAAACCGACACACCGGTCCCAGCCAGGGCTGTCTGCCCGCAGCGGGAAAAAAAGGCAGGTACAATTTAAACTGGGCCCGGGTCAAGGCCACATAATAGAGACGTTTGTCTTCATCATTTTTATCCCGATCATGTTGTTTCTTGCCATAAGTCTTGGACAGGTCGATGACTTTATGGCTGCCCGCATCCGGGTTGGCCGGATCGTAATCATGGTAAACATGGTACTCGTCAGCAAATGGCTGGGTTAGTCCACCGGCAATGAACACCACCGGGAACTGGAGCCCTTTGCTGACATGCATGGTCATAATTTGCACCTTTTGCGCTTCGGTCTCGATCTGATGGATATCGGCATCATCTTCCGCTCCTGCCGTTTGTTTGCGGTAACTGTCCAGCAGGGCGGAAAGGCCCCTGAAGTCCAGATTATTCCGATAGGCAACGGCTTCCAGGTGTTCGGATATCTGGCGGTAATTGGTGTATTTTCTGTCCCAGTCCCGTGATTCGGCTTCGCGAAACAGAAGCCCCGAATCTTCCATCAGCGACTGAAAAAGCAGGCCCCATTTCCGGCTGTGGGCCAGATCATTCCAGTGGAACAGCAATTGTTTGAGCGGGTGAGAAACCGGCAGGGTTTCATAGGCGAACAAATTGTTGGGTTCGTATGCAAAAAACGGCGTCAGCAGCGCCTTTTTCACATCCGGGATGCTGCCCGGATCAAAAACGGCGTGGCACACCAGACTCAGATAAAGGGCTTCGTCGGAAAGAAACAGGCCCGGCTTTTTATAAAACGAGTAGGGAATTACGAGATCCGTCAGTTCCGGTTCCAAAAAAAAGGCGTCGGGCTTTCCGCGCACCAGTATGCAGATATCGCCAAAATCGAGGGGACGGGGCGCCCCGTTTTTGGACTTAATTTCGATACCGCCGCGATCAATTAGAAACCGGACTTCCCGGGCAATGAACCGGGCCAGGATGGGTTTGGCTTGCCTGGGTGATTTCGATCCGCGAAGATCCACCACATTCAGCACCGGGCGCTGGGAACGATCGGCAGCGAGAATAGCAGGCAAATCGTTCTCATCCGGCGATCCGGCGCCTTGATAGCCGATCTCAAAAGGGCCGGCCCGATCATGGGTTGGGAACCATTCGTCTCGGCAAAACAAGCCATTGAAGGCCGCAACAAGTTCCGGTTTTGAACGCCAGTTGGTTGCAAGGGAATACAGCCTGGCCTCACCGGTCCCTGATAACCGCTCCATTTCATTTCTGGCTTCCAGATAGGCATATACATCCGCACCGCGAAACGAGTAGATGGCCTGCTTGGGGTCACCGATCAAAATCAGCAGATTTTCGAAAGCTCCTGAGCAATCGGCCAGGAACAGCTGCTTGAAAATTCGCCATTGAACCGGGTCCGTATCCTGAAATTCATCCACAAACGCAATCTTGTATTTGGCGCGCAGAGTCCGGATCAATCCTGAGCAAGGGTCGCTTTCCAAGGCGGATGCCACCTGGCTGAGCATATCATCGTAGCTGATCCAGCCGTTCTGCCGTTTGAACCGGGCGGCGTCTGTTTGAAGCTGTTTGACGGCCCTAATCGCCAAAAAATAAGTCAGCTGAACAAGAATCTCAGCCAGGCTCTCCAGCCTCTCCGCGATGGCTTCAAGATTCGGACAAACCTGAATATTGTCCCCTGCTTTAAGCCATTTTCCCGGTACAAGGCAATCGATTCCCTGCCTCCCGGAAGATTTAACCGCCCGAACCCGGCTGATCAATTCCAACAGATCCACCAGGACAAAACGTTTTTCATCGATTTGAGACAGGTAGGTCTCAAGCGGAACCACCATCTTTTCCATCAGTGATTTTTTACTACGGGCATTGATGTTCAACCGGTTAAACCCATCGGAAAACGCCGGCGGATCTCCGATCAGGGGTTTTAGCTCCATAACCTGTGTGATGATTGCGGATCGAATCTGCTCAATGCTTTGCTCTTGGGTGTCGGGCTTGATTTCATCCCCGACGCCGGGGCGAAAAACACGTCTGGCAATGTTAGCCACCAGCGAAAGGAATTGACCTTTCCGGGTGCTGAATCCCGCAACATGCAACATTTCAGACAAATACCCGCCATAGACTTCCGGCCATGTCTTGCGCATTTGCTCTTTGATCAGGGTGTCGAAAATAGGGGTATCATTGACCACTTCATTTTGAAAAAGGCTTCCGTTTTCAAAGGCAAAATCTTTCAAGACCGTTTGGCAAAAACCATGGATAGTGTATATTGAAGCGGTGTCAAACGTGTCCAGCGTGTCCTTGATTTTTTGAATGATCGTCCCATTGTCTTCCCCGTCAGCAGCGGAACGGATCTCCTGGAGAAGCTTTTCCTGAATCCGGGCTTTCAGTTCCGAGGTTGCTTTTTCGGTGAAGGTCACCATGAGGATATTTTCAATGGCGATATCCTGCCGTTCTTTCAACAGCCTGACAACCAGATTTTCAAGGGTATAGGTTTTACCGGTGCCGGCGGACGCTTCGATAAGCGCGTGCCGGGTCAAATCAATGTCTGAGGTGTCATCCACAAGTGTGTAGAACATGTTCTTTCCCGGTTGGGTGTAAATCAAGACCGTTGGTTCTGGTTTCAGTGTTCTGGCGTCAGGTTTCAGCGCCGCCCCAGGCCTGAAAAGCGGCCAGTTTAATCTTATAACTCATCAAAATTATAAAGCGTAAAAATTTTATCTTTGTGCTTTTTGTGCCTTTTTGCGGCCATATCAATATTCAATTCTTATAGGGATCCGTCCGGTCAAAATATATCTTGAACCGCCTGCGAACCCTGTCGAACGCATCCACAGGAATTGTCGGTTTTGCAATTCGGATCAGGTAATCTTCTTCCTCGGTAAAGGCGTCTTCAATTTCAGCGACAAATTGCATCCGCATGACGTCATCGACTTTGTCTTCCGATAGTTTGTGAGGCCGGATCGACCGGGTCGTCACCGTTTCGAAAGGCAGCCATGCCGTCATCGACTGATTGAGGACATTCGAGACCAGCTCAAGCAGGTACGCTTCGGCGGTTTCACGATCGAATCGGTATGTCCGCTCTTTTACGATTTCCCGGTAAACGACGTGAAGCGTTAGACCGGACGGTTCGATCCAGCGGCAGCTCGCATCCCCGGCCAGACAAAGCAGATAAAAAAACACCGGTTCAAGCACGTATTTATCCGGCTCCCCGGGCCTCTTACCGGAGCCGGTTAGAACCAGGACATGCCAGGCATCATTGGCATCCTGCCACACCCAAGGCAATTGCCCGTGAATTTCCACTGCCCGTGTGACAGTTTCCGATGCACTGTTCAAGGTCCGCACCGTCAAGGACAAAGGGTTAAACCGCTTCAGCGCAAAACGGCTGTCTGAAGGGATCGGCTCTTCGGCGGGATCCCCGATCTTTACGGCCCTGAACAACTGTTTGGCTGACTGCATTAGTTCTAAAACCGGATTCAGGGTTTCCATGATTTGTCTGACATGGCCCATTATCTCATCTCTGTCGATAGCGGCAAAAGCACCTTCCGGCGTTTGGCTCTTTCGTTGACAGGCGTCATACACAAGATGGCAAAATGCTTCGAGATCAGGTTTCGCGGGATCCGCATCTATCTCGGAAAAGTACGCATCCATCCAAAGCCTGATCGGTTCCATTTTCAAACGATAATCCAGAGGAAATTCTGAGAAAAATGGTTCATCTTCACGCAAAACCACGTCTTCGATGGTTTCCCCTTCATCATAAAGGCCAAGATGTCGCTGAATTTTCTGCCGGACAGGATGCTCCAGGAATTTCTTCAATTGCCTCGATGTTATCTTTTCAACCTGCAGATCCTCAACATCCGGTACGGCAGCATCGAGCGACAGATCAGGATCAAACCGGGCCACCCTTTTTAAATCATCCTTCGAAGCCTGGTGTTTGAACGCTTGCCACAATCGATGGGTCCGATAATATACCACACGGTCCGTCAATGAATCATTCACCAGTACATCACTCCAGGCACTGACCGCATCAGGATCCAGATAGCGATCGCTGTAGCCGGCAAGCGGTACCTCCGAAACCCGAAACGGCTGTCCATCTGATAATATCTCCAGTTCAACGTATCTTTTCAGCTGGTTTATCACACTGCACGGCTGCTGGAGTCGATCTTTTTGAAGGTCCCTGGCAACATAACTGATGTACAATTTCTCCCGCACGGAGAGCAGCATTTCAAGAAACAGGTAACAGTTGCGTTCAGGAGGGCTGATATCGCCGATCCGCCGCCTGGACAACCGCAGATCCAGCGACGAAAGATCGGCCTTGCCGGGGAAATACCCCTCTTCCATCCCCAGGACATAAACGATACGAAACGGGATAGGCCTCATGGGCTGCAGCGCAGAAATGGTCACCCCGCCGGTCAAATAATTGCCATGCCCGCCGGAAATGGATCCGAGGTTGGCGCGTATGAATTCTTTGATCAAATCAACGCCGAGGGCTGACGGTGAAGCACCCAGTTGGTCATAGAGCGCAAGGTTGTCAAAAGCCTTGAGCAGCGCCTGTCGAACGACAGCTTCCCCTTTGAAATCTTCCGGTATTTCAATGAGTTGATCACATGTCTGAAAAAGACACTGTTTCCACTCCTCACCACTGATGCCCCTGCTGTTCAACCTGCTTACGGCATGGTAGAGGGACTCGATGACCGTGCAAAATTTTTCTACCAGGGCCACGTCACCGGTCTTTACATCACTGAAAGGGACACGTTCCTGATAATGGCTAAATCCTGCCGTGTCGGTGACACTCGGCGCTGCCATGATTCTTGATAATCGAAGCCTTTCAAGCCCCTGCTTCCAGGTGAAATTGCCGCTTGGCGGGTAGCCCCTGGCCGCCTTCGATTCACTGTCGAATGTATGGAAAATGTTCAACTCACGGGTCCAGTTCACCCATGCCTGCACCTCATCAGGCCCCATCTTCCAGCGACTCATGAAACACGGATTCAAAATCAGGTCGAAGACCTCATTTCTGGAAAATCTCCCGGTGGCCAATTTCAGAATGGCCAGTACGGCTTTGCCATAGATACTCTCGATTTCGGCGTGCGAATCCACCAGGTTGTAAGCAAGTTGCCTGGGACGGTGGTTGAAAACGGAATCAAACACCGGTTTATATGCTGAAATATCCGGTACCAAAATGGCAATATCGGTCAGTTGCAGCGTGTCATCCTGCCCGAGGTTAAACAGGATGCTGTTGTATACGGTTTCAACCTCCCTGTATAGGCTGGGGCAGGCAACGATCTGCAAGGATCGATCCTGGCTGAGGCATTTCGCTTCCTGTTCTGAAGAAGAAAGCGTGAGAATTTCGTTTTGGATGCGTTGCAGGATGCCGGTGGGTTGCTTGGGGGTTGTGAAACAGGCATTAAAGTCGTAATCGGTCAATTCGCACAACAGCCGAACACTCTCTCGACCGGGTTTCCCCCATGCAGCCAGCAGCGCATTGTCCATTTGCTGAAAAAGTTCGCCCTGCTCCTGTTCGGATGTTTGTATGGCCAGGCTTTTGACGTTTTTTCTCTGTATCCAACGTTTTTCTCGCGGTGTTTTGATATCCTCCCAGAATTCTTCGCAGGGGTTCATGGTGTAGATGTGGATCGTATAATATCCTTCAAGCCTGCCGATAAGCGTTAAGTGAAAGTTGGATATCTGGGAAAGGCCGAAAAAATGGACACTTTGAGGATCTGAGGTCTTCCTTTCGCCTTCCCTGGGGTTGGAAAGCACAAGATCGGCATATTCCATCGTTGAAAGCAATTTTTTTTCCGTTCGGCTCGCAAGTTCATCTCTTAAAGTCTTCAGCCGGGCATACAACCGTTGTTGACACCGTTCCATACCCTCTGTTTCACCAGACAATGCCGTCCACTTTCGGATCATGTCGGTTCGGTGAAATTCGTATTCCTTGAACAGGTGGGCTATCTTTTCAGAAAGCTGCCAGAGTCTGGCCGCATCATCCAGCCTTTCAGCGTTGTCTTGCCCAAACAGATAGTGTGTAATCGGTAAAAAATCGGCGTCGCTACGATCCAAATTTTGCAGGATGTGAAGCAAAAGGATTTTGAGTGGGTCGTTGTCCATCCTATCCGGTTTATTCTCATCGGAGTCGAGAGCGGCGAGCATCCCCCACAGGCCCGCCTCAAGGTATTGGAATTCGACATTCATGAGTATCGAATTTTTCTCGGCCAGCCATAGTTGAAGCCATTTGGCCAAATTTGCGTTGGGGACAATCACAACCGGCGGTTCCAGGATATTGTCTTTGCCCCGGACCTCATCCGTAACAACATCCGAAAATCGGTCCGCCAGTTGATCCAACTGATTACTGAAATACAGTTCAATTGTCATTTTAGATTCAATTTTTAAAACATTACTTTATCATTTGGAATGATTTTAGAATTAGATTTTCAAATCATTTGCAAATTCATATGAGATTATGTCACCGTCATTTGTTTCAATGTATCCTCTCTCTTCGTGAGAGAATTCCTTGATTTTGTTGGCAGTATAATCCTTAAATAATTTCTTAACTTTTAATATAATTTCTAACTCAGTTTCAGAGAAAACATTAAGGTTTGGATCTTTAATAGAATGATATTCTTCGCCAACATATTTACCATATTCTTTTTCTTCTACTTTTATAGATTTTTGATCGTGTATCAATGTTGCAAAGTAGTGTTCATAATTATCAGGAACTGGGCCATGGTATCCATGCGCATATTTGGAACCGGTAATGGATACAGCATAATCTTTAAAATGCTTAAAATCAGTGTAAAATAACAACTTACAAAGTTTTGATTTTAAAACACCTTCTTTTGCAAATATTTTTACTGTCTCAAACAGTTTCGTAATCTCCAACCTCTTATATCCACTTTCGATTGAGGGTTCGTATTTACCAAACCTTATTTCAAGAATATTCGGAAATGAGCATGTCTCTTCTATCGATGCTGATATTTCGTCGAATATTTTTTGTTTCTTTTTTGCTGGTAGAAACTCCCCATTTATTTCAATTAGCTTTAATAAATTCTCGGGGCTTTTAAGCAGTTGAAGATACCGATCATGACCCTCCTCTTGCAAGGCACCATTTTCATATCTGCTAAGTGAGGCCACCCCCCAACCTAAAAGCCTTGAAAACTCTATTTGAGTAAGACCAAATTTCTTTCGTAACTCTTTTATATCCTCAGGTTGATACATTCCATGTCTACGTCGATATTCTTTATACGCTATTTCTAAAGGATCATCATTTGAGTTTTGATCCTCAAATTCATCTTCACATTCCTTACATTTAAAGAATTTTGTATCAATTTTTATTAATTCCCCCCTAACCTTAATATCCTCTCTCTTTTCAATACATTCTAATTCCGTAAATTTTTCACAGTTTGGACAAATACCTTTCATTTTCATTTCCTCCTTTTCTGGCAATTTTCCCTCTTTATTTCAACGGATAGCTAAGTGGAAATTCTGCCTTGTGAAATGAAATGCACTTAGCGATTTTATCATTACCAATCTGTGCAATTTTGAGTTTTATATAAACATCATTTCCGCTAATCCTTTTCCCAAATTCCCAAATTTCTCCTGGCATATCTTTGTCCGGCTTTGGCCCTGAACAATAGTCAGTCGTTGAGAGTGCCAATATCTCATCTTTTCGATTTTTTCGGATCAAACCTAACTCAATTAAAGCATCTCGGTTTTTTTCTCGATTTACCACATAAAAATTTCCGCTCTGCGAAACTATTTTTTTAAATTCTTTTAGAAATACAGAAACTTGGATACTTAATGGTATTTCCAACTAACATTCTCCCTTTAACATTTGCCCCCGACTTTCTATTGCATTATAAATCTTTTGATAAGTTTGTCAATGTTTATTATCTATTGATAAGTTATATCAGAAAAAAATTTAGCTTTTCTAAGTATCTGATCAGGTTTTATGATGTGAGTATAGCAGACCCGAGATTGACAGATAAGGACAGAATGAAACCAATTTCTTTTAAATAGCCCAATATATTTCTTTGAATATCATAATGTTACACAGTTCGCATTGTGCCGTGATTGTGCTATTTTTCTCTTATTGGCACAATAGAGCCCTTGTTTTCCGGATAGCATGTGTTTCAGCCCGATGCGTTCAACGACTCCGGATTTGAGTAGGACCGGCATGCGATCACGCGCCCAATGGGGGAGCTTTTCTTCCCTGTTTATAAAATCAAGGGTGATAAAATCGGTGGATTCGAAAGACACTTGACGCTCACGGCCGATTTTTTCCAGAAATGTTAAGAATCGAGGATCATGTACTTTCCCGTGCAGTGCGAGAAACACCTCATAGTCGTCGGTTCCGCTGAAATCAGGCGGCTGCTTGCTCTCGCGAGCGCAGTTCGAACATCCGGTTGGCCCCCTGACCGGAACGCTCAACCATTCCGCATCCGGGAAGGCTTCAGTCCCCGCAATCTGACGAGGCGATTTGTCCGTCACCCCCAATATGAGCTTACCCCCGCCTTCGTTGGTCAGTGCGACACAATAACGGGTGAGTTTTTCAGAATCGAACCGCCGACCGGATATAGAATTTCTCTCGATAGTTATTTCTTAAACCACCCTTTTTGACCTCGAAAACATCGTTTTAAGCCCAAAAATCGACCCTAATTTAATCCTAAAGCCTTGCTAATCGGGCATATAGCTTGGCCTGACCCCTAAATCATGCAAGTCTTCGCCCAAATGATTCCAATCATATGGTCTGTTCCAACAACTGTCCATTTTCTTTCAACCAGGCTTTTGCCTTTTCCATGGTTGGGGCCTGAGCGCGGATGATGTTCCAGAATCCGGGGGTGTGGTTGGCCTCGATGAGGTGGGCCAGTTCATGAACGATGGCGTAGTCAATGACAAACATGGGCGCTTTGATCAGGCGCCAGTTGAAATTGACATTGTTGTTCACGGTACAGGACCCCCAACGATAATGGTTGTCGACTATTTTGACTTTTGAATAGGTCACACCGAGTTCGCGGGCGTAATGTTTCACCCGGGGGATGATCTTGGCCTCGGCCCGCTGTATATACCATTCCCGTAAGACCTCCTGCCGTTTTCCGGCGTGAGCGGCAGGGATATAAAAGCGCTGGTTGAATCGAATCTCGGATAGCCCCGTTTTGACCACCTCAATGCGGTAGTTCCGTCCAAGGTAAGGGGCGGATTCACCGTTTACGAGCTCTTTTCCCGGGGGATGGGGCAAATCCCGGTATTTCTGGGGGTGATGCATTTTTCCGAAAATCCATTGACGTTTTGCCGCTACCACCTGATGGATTTTTTCCTCCGATGTCGATTCCGGTGCATGCACGACCACGGAACGGTCCCGTTCAACGGTAATGGTTAGTTTGCGGCGCCGTGGCGACCGCACGATGGTATAATCCAGATTCATATTACTTCGCATACAGGATGGTGTCGTTGTTCTTTTCCGCAATCTCCATAATCCTGGAAATGATATGAGCGCGGTTTTTAATGAGATCGGGAAGTTTTACAAATTCCGGTGCCAGCAGAATTTTCTGAAGATCCGCTTTGAGCTTGTTACGGGCCGGAATGCTCTCCCAGAAGCCGGTGAGCTTTAATTCCCGTTCCACCACCAGATAGGCTTTCTGCGTCAAATCCACCAGGTGGCTGATCCTGTCTTCCTCGGTCATGCCGAACGATGCCTGGGTTTCCGCAACACCGGGCTGAGCACTTGAATGCAGGTTACCATCCCCGAAAATTTCCCGCCTGAACATACGAAACAGCGGCATCTGCTTTTTGCGGTGCAGACCGTAGGTCGGCTCCTTGCGGGCCTTTTTAATGCGTTGTCGCAGCTTTTCCAGTTCTTCGTAGATCTTTTTCCAGTTGTTTTGAAAATCCTCCAGGATTTTCTTCAGGGTATCGGCAAAGGAGGCTTGCAGGTCGGGGTCGTCATCCAGATCCACATCGAGGTGGTGGCGGATGGCATGCTCGACCTCAGCGGCCTTGGTTTTGGTCCGCTTTCGTTTTCCGACCTGGTTTTCAAAGTCCTGGTCCAGAATCGAGATGGGGGCGACCTTGAGGTCGATGCCCTTGGATTCCAGATAGGCATCGGTAATCCCCCTGAGCTTGGGCGGAATCCCTTTCATGCCCAAGCGCACGTCGCGGAAATGCTTTCCCGCCAGTACGTTGATTTCGGAGAGCTGCTGATAATCCGGCATGAAGTCGATAGCTTCCTTGGCCGGGAAGACGAGGTTAAGGCTCTTGGTGAATTTTTTAAATGCCAGGAGATACTCAAAACGCAGGTCTTCGTCGTAAAATAGGTCGTAGAAGGCATCATGGTCGTTGAGGTCGGTCAGGCCATGTTTCTCAAAAAACGCCATTATTGCCCGATGGACGCCCCGCAAATCATTCAGCTCTTTTTCCGGAAAGCTCAAGGTATCGAGAACCTCCTTCTGCTCGCGCTCGTCGGAAATTTCGATGGCTTTTTTCAGATGATGCCCGATGCCGACGTAATCGACCACAAACCCCTTGTCCTTGCCCTCGCCACCAACCCGGTTCACCCGGGCGATGGCCTGGAGCAGGTTGTGGGCAACGATTACCTTGTCGAGATACATGACCTGCTCCAGCGGTGCGTCAAAGCCGGTAAGCAGCATGTCCCGGACGATGACGATGCCTACGTCGCCGGTGATCCCCTCATCTTCGCCCTCAAAAGGAAGCTTGAAGCTTTTGATGCTCCTTTCATGCTTTGACTTGTCCGCATACGCCTTGAGGTGCGGCAGGTCGTTGTGCCCGCCGGAGATAATCACATCGGTTTGCAGCTTTTTTAGCCGTTCCAGATCGATGCTGTTCGGATTGTCTTTTTCAAGGGCCGCGAGGACGTCCGCCAGGGCCGCATCGATGTAAGCCTTGTACCTCACGGCTGCTTCCCGTGAGACAGCCACTACTTGAGCCTTGTAACCATTGGGGAAGACGTGGGTCAGGTAGTGTTCCACCATATCCCCGGCCTTGGCCTTGATGGTGGATTTAGCTTCCAGATAGGCATCGCGGGAACCGTAGCCGAGGATCTCCATGCGCTCTTTCAGGTTGTATTCGCTGAACACATCGGCAAAGGCGGTGTCCATGCCCGCCTGGTCGGCCACCTCGGCGTTGTGGGTGCGGCCTTCATAAACAATCTCCAGGGTCACACCGTCCTCGATGGACTGGCGCATGGTGTATCTGTCGATATAGTCGCCAAAGACCCGCTCGGTCTTATCGATGGGGGTGCCGGTATAGCCGATCCGAGCCGCATTGGGGATCCCTTTGTCCAGATTGGCGCCGAGCATGGCGTACTGGGAGCGGTGGGCCTCGTCGGTCATCACCAGGATATGCGGGCCGGCATTTAACTCCGGAAAGGTCAACTTCAAGTCTGTTTCGCGAAACTTATGAATCATGGCCATCACCAAATCCGAAGAATCCGAGCGCAAGAGTTCTTTCAGGGTGCGGATGCTGTCGGCCACCTTGACGGAAAAACCAATGCTCCGACTGGTTTCCGAAAGCTGCTGCTCCAATTGGGTTCGGTCGGTGACAAAGACCACCTTCCATTTGGACAGGGACGAATGGCGATACATCTCCCGTACCATGAACATCATGGTCAACGATTTGCCCGATCCCTGGGTGTGCCAGATGATGCCGCTGCGTTCCCGGGGGCTCCGACCGTCAAGCAATCGCTTTACGGCCAGCTTGACGGCACGGAACTGCTGGCAGCGGCCCACAATCTTGATGGTTTCGCCCTTGTCGTTGATGGAAAAGAGGGTGAAAGTGCGGATCAAATCGAGCAGATTGCCGCGGTCGAGCATGCCGGCCACCAGGCGCTGCTGGTCGTTGGGTCCGCCGGCGCCGTGTTCCAGTTCATCCACGCTGCGCGGATAGGGATCGGCCCAGCGGAAAAAGAGCCGCTCGCTGTGGGTGGTGATGGTGCCGAACTGGGCCTCCTGGCGGCAGGTGGCGACCACAAACTGGTTGTAATAAAACAGCGGCGCACTGCCTTCGCCTTTGGCCCCTCGCTGCTCGCTGTAGCGCAGCATCTGATCGATGGCATCGACCATGGGCTCCTTGACTTTGGGAGACTTGCACTCGATCACGACGACCGGCAGGCCGTTTACGAACAACACGATATCCGGAATAATGTGGTGCTCAGTGCCTAAAATTCGCACCTTGAACTGACAGACGGCGATAAAGCGGTTGTTGTCCCGGTGCTTAAAATCTATAAAATGCACCGTAGGGCTCTTTTCGTTCGTTTTTCGGTTTTCGCTGATGCTGGTGTTTTCCAGCAGCAGGTTCAGGACATGGCGGTTGTTCTCGATCAGGCCGGTGCCGGGAAAGCTTGCGGTGAGTTGCTTGACCACCTCCTCCACCTGGTCGTCTTCCAGCCAGGAATTGATGACCTTCAACTGCTCGCGCAGCACCGCCGGCATCACCACCTCGGTAAAACTATCCCGATGGCTGTCGGCGGGATGCTGTTTATTATCGAGGTCGATAATCTCCCAGTCCAAGCCCGACAATTGATCCAGAAGGGGCCTTTCAACGTGGCTTCTTTCGTCGATTCTCAGATGGGATGTCTGATGATTGAAATCAGAGTTCATTTTTTGTATCGAGTCTCCATGCAGGGCGTCCTCATTTTGTAAATGCAATTAACTCGTGAAAGGTCGTTACCCATTCCGCCCACAGACGGTCAAATTCCGGCACCTCTTTCAGCATGGGCCCCAATCGGCTGAGCCAGGCATTCTCATTCCATTCGCGCAACATGTTCGAAGTCAGTCTTGCAATATCAGGTTGCACATCCCGAATATGGCATTTCTCATCAAAAAGGGGTTTTAATTGCTGCCATGAAAAATGCTCTTTTGTTTTGCACAGGATGTACCAGAGATCATATATATCTCTCGGACGCGGCCACTTTTTCTGCTGCTGCAGCAGGGATCT
>JAJRVC010000671.1 GCA_024277475.1 Deltaproteobacteria bacterium | reverse complement strand
ATTTTAGTCCTGGGGCTCACATGGATTCTGGCCGTCGGAGAGATGGATGTTTCCTTTGCGGACGTGGCCGCACTGGTAAGCATGATTGCCGCCTACCTCGTGATGAAAAGCGGCGTGCCCATGATAGTGGCCCTGGTTGCGGCCTTTGCCGGAGGCACATTGATTGGTGTCATCAACGGCTTTATGGCGGCTTATTTAAAAATCCCTTCGTTGATCACCACCATAGCCACCGGGTTTGCCGCCAAGGCCATCGCCAAGATATTAAATCAAGGCACACCCCTGGCCATAGTCAGCAGTTCAAAGCTGGTCTACAACTTTGTATTCGGAGAAGTGCTGGGGATACCGGTGTTGTTTCTGACCGCATTTGCGATTTATCTAATCAGCTATTTTTTACAGGACCACACCATCATGGGGCAGCATCTTTACGCCCTGGGTGAAAACCGGCAGGCCGCCCGGGAAGCCGGTATCAAGGAATCCAAAATCGTATTTTATTATTTTATCCTCAATGCTGCCATGGCGTCTGTGGCAGGCATTATGGTTACCGCCCAACTGGGCTCCGGGGTATCGGAAATCGGCGGCGGAACCTTGATGATCCAAGGGTTCACGGCTGTCTTTCTCGGAGCACTGGTGGTCAAGGCGGGCAAGCACAATGTTGTCGGAACCTTTATCGGTGTTGTCATTTTAACGGTGCTGGTCAACTGGATTACGCTTTTAGGGTGGCCGACCTTCATCGTGTGGCTTAGCCGCGGTGTCATGCTGATTACCGGCGTAACCATTGTGACACTATTAAGCTATCGACAGAGAAAGGTTTCGCAGCTGCAGGTGGAGTAGGAGAGGGAATGTCGAGTGACGAATGTCGAATGAAGGTATTCTATCGATTTTAAAGATGACGGAGCGAAGCGACTCCAAAAATATTCAATTTTCAGCTCCAGATTATCCGGGTTAGGGAGGTAGTATATGAAGAATGGGTACATGGAAAAAATACTAGACATCGATCTGGCCAGCGGCAAGATCGAGACCATTGATTTTCCCGATGCAGCCAAAAAGCAGTATCTTGGCGGGTCCGGACTGGCCGCGTGGTATCTTAACAAGGAGACGGACCCTTCCACAATAGACCCCCTCGGCCCGGAAAACACCTTTGTGCTGCTGACCGGTCCGGCCTGCGGCACTCCGGTGTATTCTTCTTCTCGCTATGAGGCCTGCGCCAAAGCGCCGCTGACAGGCGTCTGGGGGGAGGCCAACAGCGGCGGCAAAGTTGCCCAGGACCTGAAAAGCACCGGCTATGACGGATTGATTATCAGGAATGCTTCGGATAAACCGGTCCGGATTTTCATTTCTGAAGACAAGGTGGAAATCGCTGACGCCGGGCAGTTAACGGGAAAAGATACTTACGATACGGAGCATGTGCTCAAATCGGAATATGGCGATAAAGTCAATTTTGTCGGTATCGGTCCCGCCGGAGAGAAGATGATTCCCATTGCGGCCCTGATGAATGATGGTGTGGACGGCCGGGCTGCCGGCCGGGGCGGACTGGGGGCCGTGCTGGGCTCCAAAAACGTCAAGGCGATCGTTGTCGCCAAAGGCGGGTTGAGAACACCGGTCAACGACATGGAAGCGTTGAAGGCCTCCATCAGGGAGCACAGCCAAAACATGAAAGAGCTGACCGAAGGCCTCAGGGAGTTCGGCACGCCTGGAGTGGTGACCCCCAATGAGGAGAGCGGGGACCTGCCCATTAAAAACTGGGCACAGGGAAGCTGGCCCGAAGGGGCCCGCAAGATCGACGGGCCGACCATGAACCGCACCATTCTCACCCGGCGCTATTACTGCGGTCGGTGTGCCATCGGCTGCGGCCGGATTGTAAAAGTGGATGACGGCCCTTATGCTGTGCCCGAAGGACCGGGCCCGGAATATGAAACCCTAGCCATGATCGGTGCCAACTGTTTGATTGACAACCTGGAAGCCATCGCCAAGGCCAATGAGCTGTGCAATCGCTATGGTCTGGATACCATTGCCGCCGGGGCGGCGATCGCCTTCGGCATGGAGGCCTATGATCGCGGCCTGATCAGCATCGGCGATACCGACGGTATCGAGTTGACCTGGGGTAACGCGGACGCCATGCTGGAGATGATCAGGGCCATCGGTGAGTGTCGGGGCTTCGGTCAGGTGTTGGGACAGGGTGTTCGTAAGGCGGCGGAATTTATCGGCGGCAGCGCCAGGGAGTTTGCCATCCATGTCAAAGGTATGGATATACCGGCCCACGATCCCCGGGCCAGATTCAGCAATGTTATCGGTTATACCACCTGCAACCGGGGGGCCTGCCATCTAAGTGTCTTCGGCATGGATTTTGAGAGCGGTATCAAACCGCCGGACGGCATCGGGTATGATCAGAGCCAGGACCCTTATGCGGTGGACGGCAAAGCGCAATTTTCCATTGCTATGCAGGACCTGATGTCCGTTTTTGATGCGTTGACAGTCTGTAAGTTTATCGTGTTCGGCGGCGTAGGGGTACCTTCCCTGGTGGAGTGGCTCAAAAGCATCATCGGATGGGACTATGATGTGGACTCCCTGTTGAAAACCGGCGCCCGCATTTTTAATCTTAAGCGACTGTATAACAATCGTTTAGGGATCAGTCGCAAAGATGATGCGCTGCCGCCGCGGCTAACCAATTTTGTGCGCGACGCCGGCGGTGCTATGAACAGGATCCCACCTCAGGGACAGCTGCTCAATGATTATTACCGATTGAGAAAGTGGAATGAGTTCGGTGAACCATCAGGGGAGTTGTTACAGGAGCTTGGGATAGACTTTTAAGAGGTTCAGAGTGTGCCGATCGAAATTTTTTTTTAAATTCGTGCAATAAACATTCGTGGGAGAATACCTATGGAAGTGGAAAAGAGACTGGTTTCACTGGGGTTGACGCTCCCCGATGCGCCCCGGCCTCTGGCCAACTACCAACCGGCGGTCTTGGATGGAAACCTGCTATACACCTGTGGGGCCAGCTGTATCGTCAACGGTAAACCGAAGTTTACAGGCCGGGTAGGGGCCGACTTGACCCTGGAGCAGGGCTATGAGGCCGCCAGGATTACCGCCCTGAACCTGCTGAGCATCGTAAAAGCTGCTGTCGGAGATCTGGACCGGATCGAAAGGATGGTCAAAATTCTGGGATTTGTCAACAGCGCCTCCGATTTTCACAGACAGCCGGAAGTGATCAACGGCGCCTCCGATCTGTTGGTTGAGCTTTTGGGGGACAAAGGGCGTCATGCACGATCGGCCCTTGGGACCAATAATTTACCCATGAACATCCCCGTGGAAATTGAGCTGATTGTCAGAGTTAATTTGAACCGCATCTGACAATTATCATCTGTTTATTGCAATGGACGCGCAAACCAGAGATGGAACTTCGATATGGAGCATTGCTTAATTGGTCTGGACTGGGGAATTAGCCTCTTCCGTGCCTATTTGGTGGACTGTATTGGAGAAGTCGTCGATACGGTTGCCAGTCAAGACGGAATTTTGAAGGTTAAAAATCAATCTTTCGAAGCAGTACTTGAGGCCTCCGTGGGGCACTGGTTGGACCTGAATCCCGATGCTCCCATCCTATCCTGCGGTATGATCGGCAGCAACCAGGGCTGGATGGAGGCGCCTTATGTCAACTGCCCGGTCGGTTTGGCGGAAATTGCAAACCATCTGCCTTCGCTTAGGACCCAACAAGACCGCAGGATCTGGTTTGTGCCGGGGGTAATGCGACGCAGTGAGGATAGCACACCGGATGTGATGCGCGGCGAGGAAACTCAGATTTTCGGCGCCCTGAAAAATGATTCAGGCAGCTATATGTTTATTCTACCCGGTACGCACAGTAAGTGGGCCCTGGTGGAAAAGGGTAAAATCATGCGGTTTATGACTTTTATGACCGGCGAGCTATTTGCTCTGTTGTGCAATCACAGCATTTTAGGAAGGCTGATGGAAGAAGGCGAACCCGACGATGACGCGTTTTCGATGGGATTGGAAGGCGCCGCCCGAGCCTTGACTAAACGACAGGGTTTGTTGAGCAAGCTTTTCAGCGTCCGCAGTCTTGGCTTGTTCAACGAACAGCCCAAAACGGGGTTGCGATCTTATTTGTCCGGTTTGCTGATAGGTGCTGAAATAGCCGAAGCGACCTGCCAAATCCAAGATAAGACTGTACTGCACCTGGTCGGTGACTCTCATCTTTCCCGGTTATATGCTAAAGCATTGGATGCATTGGGCTGGTCTTCAAAGATAGAACCGGGAAATCCAACGGCCGATGGTCTTGCGTTGATAGCAAAGGAAGCCAATTTGATATGACGGGATCCGGTGATACTTTTTACGGAGGTTTTGCGGTTGGATAAGGGTTGATTTCCAGTAAAAGGGATGTTAGGGCATACGGAAGCGTTTACGGGTCCCATTCTCGTTCATAGACTGCATTGGGGATGCGTATTTACGAGAAAAGTGTCATCTTCATCAGGTCTGAGCCAAAATTTAGAGCCTAATTGGCAATTATTTGGCAAAATGAGCATTATTAACCAGGCCTTCGGGTCTTT
>JAJRVC010000670.1 GCA_024277475.1 Deltaproteobacteria bacterium | reverse complement strand
GTTATCCATTTTGTCTCCTTAAACTAAATAAAGGGGTTCCAGGTTCGGGGTTTAAGGTTCAAAGGTTGCAACCGATGGTACGCACCCAGTATTAATCAATATCCGGCGTACCCTTTTCCTGCCACCCGAAACCTGATCCGCCTCGGGCGGAAAACCTATAATCAGCGCGCATGGTGTTTCTCATGAGATACTTTATGGGCTACTATTTAACTATTAGATATTATGGTCATCTGGATCTTCAATTTACAATTCAGCGTGTTGGATTTCTGAGGTGGACTGGAAGAAGTCAAAGGCTTTCTTTCAATTGAATGTCCAAGTTTCTATTTCCTTCTAACCCCATTCATCCCAGAGCCTTTTTATATTCTCCCACTTTTCTTCTTCGGGAGATGAAGTGCCGGATTGAAAATAAGCTCCTTGAAATTTATTGGCGGGCTCCGTAAAGGTCCCTCGCCTGATAAGACAGCGAATGTTTTCACGGTAAATTTCATCTACCTTGGCGTGGGGCAGCGGATCCTGATCCAGCTAGAGGTTTTTAGGGTGTAGCGGCTGTTCATACATTCTGCGAAATACTTCCGTTCTTAAATCCTTCATCCAGTTGCTATTGAGATTCATTACCCTGAATTGACGCAGTGCCTCGATATCTAAAATTGAGGCCACCATGGTGTTATAGCCCGAGGTGGAAAAGGACATGATGTTGCCGTAATAGTCAACGATATGGGAGTTGCCGCCGGCGATGTCGATGGGATGCTTCATTTTCGGATGAAGAAACACCGGCCCCACATTGGGACAGAGCATGTACAGACTGTTGAACTGGGCATGTCCCCGGTTTTGGATCATCCAGCCGCCGCCGCCCGGATAAGAATTTCCCGTCATGGGCATGGCCTCACTGGGACGGTAAACGACTTCGGCGCCGTTGAAGGCCAGGGCACGTACGGCTTCAGGATATTCGCCGTCGCTGCAACAGATGGTGCCAATATTACCGATGTCATTGGTTCTCAATACGGGGTAAAAAGCTTCAATGCCATCACCGAAAATTTCTACCCAGCGGTCATAGACATCATGCGGCGTGCAGGAGTGTTCCCGGCACCACAGGTGGTTTTTGGCTGCTTTATGCACCACTTCACCGGCCGGTGAGATAATAAACAGGGTGTTGAAATAACGGTCATCCATGATCTCGGGCCAGCGGGCCTTGCATTGCACGATAATATACGTATCGTATAGTTTGGCCAGGCGGCCAATAAATTCCGTTTCTTCACCGGGAATGTCGATAAACAGTTCATTGGCCGCCAGGGTATGGGACAGATTAAAGGCTTCATCCGTAAAACCGGTCAAGGCGCCCTCGGCCAATGCAATCAATTTTACGGGCATATTGATGTTGACCATGGATACGGCGGCATGGATGTTATCCTCGATGGTTTCTAAGTTGACCTTGATGTGCTTGCGCTTTGCGATGCCGTATACAACCGTGGACAGGCCGACTGCCATATAGGGGGCAACAGGTTTTTTTTCGTTTTTTGGCATGTAAGTCCCTTCTCATAAAAGTTAATTATAATTCTGATCACAGACAATAAATAGGGAATTTGGCTGTCAACGTCCTTTGACCATTAGCCCCCCCATCAACGCTGATTTCCTGCGCTGTTATGTAGGATGACTCTTCCGAGGCGAGAAAAAGGCCGACTGAATAATGCATATGCAATTATTAACTATTTTGCAAGGACCGATATTTGATAGCAAATTTCCATTTTGGTTAGATCAGAACTTGCCTGTTCGAGTGCCAAGTATGCCAAAAAGAAGATTATGATTCAAAATACAGATGTCCGTTTGATATTGTGTAAATTCGGAAATAGAGCTTGACAAACGGTTTGACTCTGATATGTTGACGGGCAAATCTAAGATACTTCAACTTTTATTGGTTTCGTAAAAAGATCCCTCACCCGTCATCCCGATAAGCGAAGTAACGCGGCAATCTTATAATTATAGGTAGTTAACAAGAAGAGATTGCTTCGCTATACTCGCCATGAAACCTTCTTTGCATTTTTACGAGACCCCAAACCTTGACCATCCGGCATACGTTCCGTCGGTACCAAACAGAAAGGAGGACACAGAATGATTTTTAGACAAACTGCAAAATGTGTTGTTGTGCTGGCACTTATTTTGGTGCTCGTAGTAAGCTTCGGGCAGGTCGCTTGTGCAGAGACGACTTTGCGCGCCGTGATGCATTCCGACCTGAAAATCGTCGATCCAATCTGGACCACTGCCTACATGTCGCGCAATTATGGGTACATGGTGTACGATACGTTATTTGCGATGGATGAGAAGCTTGCTATCAAACCACAGATGATCGATAACTATTCTGTCAGCGATGACAAACTCACTTATACCTTTACCCTGCGTGACGGCCTGCTATGGCATGACGGCGCACCGGTCAAGGCAGAAGACGCAGTGGCCTCAATCAAGCGCTGGGGGCAGAAAGACAGCATGGGGCAAAAGCTCCTGGAATTTACGCGTGAATTTAAGGTGGTCGATGACAAGACCTTCCAGCTAATCCTGAAGGAACCCTACGGTCTGGTTTTAATGTCACTCGCCAAACCCAGCTCAAACGTGCCTTTTATCATGCCCAAACGGGTCGCGGACACACCGGCTAACGAACAGATTTCGGATTATGTCGGCTCCGGGCCGTTCATTTTTAAAGTCGATGAATGGAAACCCGGCGACAAAGCGGTATTCGTTAAGAATCCAACTTACAAACCTCGCAGCGAACCATCAAGCTGGGCTTCCGGCGCTAAGGTGGTGAAAGTGGACCGGGTGGAATGGATATCCATGCCCGACCACCAGACTGCCGTTAATGCGCTGATTGCGGGTGAGATTGATTTCATGGAGAATCCCCCGCACGATTTGTTACCGCTCCTTGAGCCTGAGAGCGACACGATCGCACTGGTCAACGTCAATCCCCTGGGCAACCAGTACATGCTTCGCTTGAACCATTTGTACCCACCGTTCAACAACGTCAAGTTACGACGGGCAGTCCTGGCAGCGATCCAGCAGGAGGATTTTCTCAAGGCGGTGATCGGCAATCCGGATTACTACAAGGTTTGCCCTGCAATGTTTGTCTGCGGTACCCCGCTCGCCACCAGCGCCGGCACCGACATCCTCATGAAGTCGGATTTCAAACTTGCTAAAAAGCTGTTGAAGGAAGGCGGTTACGACGGCACGCCGGTGGTAATCATGCAATCGACGGACGTAACCGTGCTGAACAACCTGGCACCTGTCGCTGCTCAGGCGTTGAAGCGGGCCGGTTTTAACGTCGATCTGCAGGCTATGGACTGGCAGACGCTGGTATCGCGGCGCGCAAAAAGGGAGCCGCCGTCCGAGGGCGGCTGGAATATGTTCTTGACCTCCTGGGTCGCGGCCGATATCCTCAACCCGATCATGGCCGCCGGCTTCAGTGCCGCTTGCGACAAAGCCTGGTTCGGCTGGCCCTGCGATGAGAAGATGGAGAAATTGCGGGATGCATTTGCACGCGAGACCGACCCGCAAAAGCAGAAGAAGCTCGCCGAGAAAATCCAGGTCCGCGCCATGGAAATCGTTACCCATGCAAACGTCGGTCAATGGTACATTCCGTCCGCGTGGCGCAAGGACCGTATTGACGGCGTCCTCGATGGCCCGGCACCGTATTTTTGGAATATTTCCAAAAAGTGATCCGAAGCAATGCTGACATTTACTATTAGACGCTTGCTCGCCACCATTCCGGTCCTCGGGATGGTGGCTCTATTTGTTTTCTTTATGCTGCGGATGACGCCGGGCGACCCGGCGGCAGTGCTTGCCGGCGACAACGGCACGCCGCAGCAGATCGAGGAGATCCGTGAGCAGCTCGGATTGAATAAATCGATCCTGACACAACTGACCATCTGGGTGGGTAGGCTCTTGCAGGGTGACCTCGGCGAATCTTTCTATTTCAAAAAGAAAGTAACGCAACTCATCATTTTGCGGGTGGAGCCGACCCTGGCCCTGGCTACGGTTACCCTGATCATGACCATTCTTATCGCCGTGCCGCTGGGCGTTATTGCTGCCTACCGACACGGCAGCTGGATCGACCGGCTGGTCATGGGTTTTTCCGTGCTCGGATTCTCCATACCGGTTTTTGTAATGGGGTACTTGCTGATCTACATATTCGCCATCGAATTGAAGCTGTTTCCGGTGCAGGGGTACCGAAGCATTTCCGATGGATTCTGGCCGTTCCTGCACCATTTGCTCCTGCCCAGCGCAACCCTCAGTGTCATTTATATCGCACTGATCGCCCGTATCACGCGCGCCAGCATGCTCGATGTTCTGGACGAAGACTACATTAGAACCGCCCGTTCCAAAGGGTTAAAAGAACGGTTGGTGATGCAACGCCATGCGCTGCGCAACGCCGCCGTTCCCATCGTCACGGTGATCGGCATCGGCATTGCCTTGCTGATCGGCGGCGTGGTGGTCACCGAAAGTGTTTACAACATTCCCGGGCTTGGCCGCCTGACCGTAGATGCGGTGCTCGGCCGTGATTATCCTACCATTCAGGCCGTCATCCTGCTGTTTTCTTTTGTCTATGTAATTATTAACCTGGCAGTCGATCTGATTTACTGCCTGCTCGATCCAAGGATTCGCTATTGACCGATAACTTTGAAATACCTATCGATTCCGCTGCCGCCTCGGCTGCGGCTGTTCGCTCCGCCAGCACCTGGTCACTGCTCGTTCATAACCCCAGCGTTATCATCGGCGGTGCAATCATGCTGATCATGGTGCTGATCGCGCTAACGGCGCCCTGGCTAGGCACCATGGATCCCACATATATAGATCCAACTTACCGTAACAAGAAACCGGGCGTAGAAAGAATTGTCATCGATGAATCGGGCAACGAGAGGGTTTGGGTGTACCGGATGGGAACCGACACTCTTGGACGGGACGTTTACAGCCGGGTAATCTACGGTGCCCAGGTATCGCTCATTATCGGTGTGACGGTGGCCGCACTCAGCGTTTTCGTTGGCCTGGTGATTGGCCTGGTGGCCGGCTACCTCCAATGGGTAGACCGCATCATCATGCGGTTTATGGACGGACTGATGGCAATTCCCGGCATCTTGCTCGCTATCGCCTTGGTTTCCCTGTGGGGTGCCGGACTGATTACCGTTATTCTAGCTATCATGATCCCGGAAATTCCGCGCGTTATCCGTCTGGTTCGCTCGATCGTTTTGTCAATTCGCGAAGAGCCATATGTGGAAGCGGCTATTTCCGCAGGCACGACTCTGCCCATGATTTTGGCGCGGCACCTGTTGCCGAACACAATTGCACCGCTGATCGTTCAGGGCACCTATGTGTGTGGCTCGGCCATCCTGGTAGAAGCCATCCTGAGTTTCCTTGGCGCCGGGATACCCCCGGAGACTCCTACGTGGGGCAACATCATGGCCGAAGGACGTATGCTGTTCCGGATATATCCGCACAATATCCTGTTTCCGGGTATTTTTCTGGCAATGACGGTACTTGCCGTCAACATGCTCGGCGACGGCTTGCGCGACACCCTCGATCCGCGTCTCGCCAAACGCCTGAGAGCTTAAAATGGGCGCTCCCGTCTTGCAAATCAACGGTCTTACCGTACGCCTGCCGGCCGGTTCCGATCGTGAAAATGCGATTGAGGACATCTGCCTGCACGTGCAGCCGGGTGAGACCCTCTGTCTCGTCGGTGAATCCGGCTCCGGAAAGTCGGTGACGGCCCACGCCGTCATGGGACTGCTGCCCGGTAAACAGCTGGTTGCGGTGGCGGGTGAAGTGCTGCTTCAAGAAGAGAATTTGCTCAAAGCTACGCCGGAACGTCTGCGCGACCTGCGAGGTGTCGGAATGGCGATGATTTTCCAGGAACCCATGACT
>JAJRVC010000669.1 GCA_024277475.1 Deltaproteobacteria bacterium | reverse complement strand
TCCACCGTGCGCGGTGCTTGTACCAGCAAATCCAGCAGCTCCAGCCGGTGCGGGTTCGCTAAAGCGACCGTAATCTGGCTGAATAAGGTGTATAGCTGCTCTTTGTACGGCCGTTTGGCTTGATTATGAAACTCTATCATCTTTCCTCTGGGATAAGCACTATTATTCAATAGATTTATTCAATAGATTTATTGAATAATAACAATCTACAACTCACTTGTCAAGGTAAGCTGAAATTCTTGAACTTGTCTGAAACAATGTAGACTAAAATACCCAAACCAAAAACAGCGCGGCTCAATTACGAAAATTGAACCGCGCTGGGCCAAACTACTACTGAAAGAGAGGTCGCGTATTAGGGCACAGTCTCGAAGAAATTTTCCTCTACATCCCCAAAGAAATTGTCTTCACGCAGTTCCTCAACGAAGGCCAGATAACCTTCATCTTCACCTATTTTTGCTATCATTTCTTCATAATCCCCTAGGGAATCATAAGATGTCATAAAATGTACCCGGTAGAAAGACCCATTCCCATTGCGCAAGACCTGGGTATCGGTACCAAATTTTTCCCTGATATAGGCGGCTACCCGAACAGCCCATTCAAATGCGTCGGCCAATTTACCGTGTTGAATATCTGCACTGCGAACAGCATAAATCATTTCATACCTCCAGTATGTTTTGTCCAGTAATTCTCATTTTACGGACTTCGCCGGTGAATCCTGAACATTCAGAGAATAACTCGACGTTCCCTTAAATTACTGAATCATATTTTAAAATTTGTTGCCAATTACCTATAATCTGTTGCCAATTACCTAAATCTATTCATCTCAATTCAATTCATAGGCAATTCTCCTGATTAGGGGGACCGGCTGTTTTCTATTTCGACCAGCAAAAATTGAAACAACTCGCCCAGATTAACAAATAGGATTGAGAATGGTCTTCGTTTTGTCCATTTCACACGAGTTTCATATTACCTTAATGTGTTCACCTGTGATCGATATACGTTCATCAAGCCAATTCTGAATGGAATATTCTGTAACCACGAATGTCAGCCCGTCCCGGCTATCTGGCGAAATGAGAATGCCTTCTCCACCGATCAGGTCATTATCAAGAGGCACAATTTCCCTGCCTGCTTCGCGGAGCATCTCTTGCGCTTTTTGGAGATCGTTGGCATAAAGGTGCAAGATTGCAATTTCACTAAAGGGATGACTGGCAAAGTTCCAGGACGTCTTGTGTTTCTCCTGATATTTCTCCGGTGTCATCCAGATGAAAAAATGAGGCTCAAGTCGCACCTCAAAGATACCCTCCTCTCTTTGCACAGGTTCAGCAAGATCAAAAACATCCCGCCACTGCGCCGCCCGCTCTCTTGTCATATTCGACACAAAAGTAATGCCCCCCATCGCGTAAATCGTATTGGGAGGTGTCAGCACCTCCTGTACTATTTCTTTCGGGCGGGTAAGGTACTGCTCAACAACGAACCATGCGCCTGACAGAATAGACGGCGGAATGTCGAACAGACTCCAAAGCGGTGGGGATTCAGGCTGGGCGTCTCGGGGCTTTAATAATTGAATAGGAGGAAGAGCGTAGCCCCGCGCCGTCCAGTCATCATAAACAGTTTGTATATCGTCAACGACGAAGGAAATTCGGAACGGTCGAGGGGCGGCCCTTAATTTTCCCATGAGTGGATCGGCTGCGGCTGCCTGATTGAACTGATCTTCATCTTCAACCGACACAAATTCGACGTATTCGGGGCCAAAGTAGATAAAGCCATTCCTTAAGCCAGGATCAAATCGAGTCGTATACTCCGAAGGAAGATAACCTGCCTTGCGATACTCGTCTAAACAGATGTCAATGTTGGCAGCATTGGTAGAGATAATAACGTGATCAAGTTTCAAATTTGCCATTTTTTATTTAACCTCCATTGAAGCGACCTAACCTTCATCTTCACCTATTTTGTCATCATTTCTTCATAATCTCCCAAGGAATCGCAAGATGTCACCCAATATATCCGAATTTAATCATCGCCGGATGGATGATGGCTGGAGACTGTGAAAAAGGCATGGTAAACGGCCGTTTTATTTTTTATTGTATCGAAGTGGTGTTAGGTTTATTGTTGCAGCGTCTTTGCACTGTACCATATAAATGCCAGGGAGGTCAAGATGCACAAAAATTACCTGATACGGTAGCTGTCCATCGGGGAGTATGTTATGATGGGCTTAGTAGATCATCAGGCAAAAACAAGGCGGATGAGATGCAGGATATTCCCACTCTAATTGAACGCATGAAGCGTCTACCCCATTTCCAAAACCTGTCTGACGCCGACCTGGAAGCGATTATCCAGGCGGGCCAAACCAGGCGGGCAAAAGCCGGCGTAACACTGTTCCGGGAAGAGGAACCGTGTGCCGGGCTGTATGTTTTGCTGGCCAGCCAGGTGCAGTTGCACAAACTCAGCCCGGAGGGGCGAGACAACATCATGGCGATAGTGGAACCGGTGGGGATGTTTAATGAAGTGCCGGTTTTGGATGGGGGTGTGAATCCAGCTACGGCCGTTATCTCCCAAAACGCCACATTCTGGCATATCGGCCGTCAAGCCTTCCACGATCTGCTGGAACAATACCCGCAAATTGCCCTGGGGCTACTCCCTATTCTGGCCGCCCGCAACCGCTGGTTGGTCTCTAAATATGAAGACCTCTCCTTCCGCACCGTGCGGGCGCGTACTGCCAAACTGCTGTTGGAATTGAGTGATTACGGCCGTACCCCCATCAACCGCCAGCAACACAACATCACCACCCTGGCTGCCCAAACCTGCACCGTACCCGAAGCCATCAGCCGCGCCCTGGCCCACTTCCGCGATCAAGACCTTATCACCAGCACCCGCAGTCAAATTACCGTTCTCCAACCGGACGAACTGGCCCAACTGGCCCAAATAGAAACAGAACCTCTCTGGGGCAATATATCCTCCTGATCATCATCCAGTCAATTACCACCACCAAAGGTGGTGGCTTGTAGCGTTGCACCTAGAAGGTGCGACCTCACCGCTACTAATCGAACAACTTACCTTGGATGGCTTCGAGTT
>JAJRVC010000668.1 GCA_024277475.1 Deltaproteobacteria bacterium | reverse complement strand
TTTTGTGGAAGACTGGTACTGGGCCACTAAAGGAATTCCCGAACTGCACTGGGAACCGTGCAGGGCCGTTGATGGATGTGAAAATACTCTGTTAATCGCTTCAGGCCCGGCCGATCGTCTGGAAACCTGCGGCCTGATGTTTGTCCAGGCAATCAATGAAGCCCGAGAACGGGTCTGGATCGCCAGTCCCTATTTTGTCCCCGATCTCCAGATTCTGAGCGCATTGAAACTGGCAGCACTGAGAGGTGTGGACGTGAGGATCCTCCTGCCGGAAAAAGCGGATCATCGCACGGTATACCTGGCGTCCTTTTCCTATTACCAGAATACGCTGCCTTTAGGTATCAATATATATCGTTACACAGCCGGGTTTATGCACCAGAAAGTATTTCTGGTTGATTCGTGGTGTGCCGCCGTCGGTACCGCCAATCTGGACAATAGATCTTTCCGGTTGAATTTTGAAATTACGCTCCTGAATTATGATTCTTTTTTCATAAAAGAAGTTGAAACCATGTTGTCGAATGATTTTGCCCGCAGTCAACCGGCCACCATGGATGATTATATCCGCAGGTCATTTCTCTTCAAACTGGCTGTTCGCTCCGCACGCCTACTTGCTCCGATTCTGTAATGCGTCCTGAAGTGATTCAATTAATTTCGGGTGCGAAATAATTGCATTTGACAACATCGACGGCCTTCGATAAGGTAATCGGCGTTTTGTTGAGGGGCCACCAAATAGCCCGGCTTTTCTTTAACCTCACCGTAACCGTTCATAGGTTCAGCGTCCAACGTTAAGGAAAAAGAAGGTATTAAGGACCTGAAGTCATCGCTAATAATGCTCATTTTCCTAACTAATTGCCAATTTGGCTTCAAATTTTGGATTAGGCCTGACGAAACTGACGCTTTTGTCGTAAATAGGCATCCCAAATGGAGTTCAGAGACGATAATGGAACCCCCGGCCCAGACTTGGATCAGATGTGAGTGCTTTTAATCGAGGTCTCGCGCCGGTTTAACGTCACCCAAGAGCGATCCAAAGCAGTCGCGCCAGGGCGGGCTTGAACCCGCGAATACCTGCACCTCACCCAATATGAAGTATAAAATAGACGATGAGAAGAAAAATCTTAGTAATCGATGATAATACCGCCCAATGCAAGCTCCTCAAGAAACTATTTGAATCATATGGATATTCCGTTGTTGCTTTGGACAGTCCCGAAGAAGCGCTCTATTTATTGGAATGGCAGGTTTTTGACGTCATCATAACCGATCTTCGCATGCCCTGGATGAACGGTGCCGAATTTTGTCGACGGTCACGGAATACCAGGCCCGAAACGCTTATTTATGCATTGTCAGGCTATATTCATGAATTTGACCGCAACGAATTGCTTGAGGTGGGTTTTGATGGTATTTTTAGTAAACCGATTCGAATTGATTTACTAAAGGACGCCATCGAAGATGATCTGAAAAGGAACTGATGAACATCGAATGAATGTATTCTGTCTGTTTTAAAAAAGATTTAGCGAAGCGTTTCCTTCCTTCGACATTCGATATTCTGCGGTTTGCTGTTCCAACACTGCGTAGTTTCACGAGGCTTTGGGTTCCCGCTCTTACGTTCCTCTCTGCTGAAACCCGACACCTGAAACCATCGGCCTTTAGATTGGAATAAAACCGGGGAAAATTGATAGAATATATTACGGGGGATTTTCACCATCCCGGCATCGGGGTGATCAACCGTCGCGAAAAACGCCTGCCTGTCTGACTAAAGATAACCAGTAAGTCATTCCCATCTCTTTGAACATTCTCTCGGCATTATCCAGGCTAATGCGCGCTTGTCTTATTTTTCCGCAATTGGCTTGAAACATGGCTAAATTATAGTAGCCAATCGATGACCAGGGTTTGATTTTTCTATCATCCAATATCTCAATTCCTTCAAGAATAGATTTCTCTGCTGTTTCGATTTTCGATTTGTCATCGGGGGCAGTCGTACTTCCCAGATAAATCCGTGCCGTCCCCTCAATCCACTTTTCATTTTGATTATGAGATAGCTCGAATGCGCGGTTAAAAGACTCTTGAGACGCCTTAAAACTGCCGGATGCAACTTGAACCAACCCCAAGGCAAAATAGTGAAATGACAGATAATAGGGTATCCCAGCATCTTTTTGAATTTTCATACCCTTATTTATATATTTCAGGGCCGCTTCCTTATCATTAATAAAAAAATGGCCTATCCCGAACCCGGTCCATGCCAGGCCCAACCAAATCAATGCCCCGCCGTCTTCGCAATATTTTATGCATTCTTGAAAATGCTTTTTGACATTTTCGCCGTCTCCCTTGTGCATATACAGATAGCCGTAAAGAAATTCCGCTAACGCCAATCCGGTCAAACTGTCAATTTCCTTCCCAAATTCCAGACCTTTTTTACATAGGAGTTCCCCTTTTTCAAAATCTCCGAGCCACCCTAAACTATGGCCATAATAAAGGCTAAGAGCGGTGTATGCATTATTTCCCAAGCCGAAAAAATCGTGTTGTCTTTTTTGGCTTTCAATCACCTTAATTGCCTTAAGTGCTAAAAGGGATGTTTTGTAAGGTTCTCCGGCTATGATATAAAATGCACACAACCTGCTGGCAACAGGTGCCATGATATCAATGTCCTCAATTTCCGCAGCTTCATGAAAGGATTTTTCTGAATATTTTATTCCCAATAATGGATCTTCTCCTCTCACTGAATGATAGCTTCCAATGTTTCCAAGGAATAATGAAAGGTTTTTTTTATCCCCAAGTTCTTCCGATAGCTTTTGGCCCAATTTAAAAAAATGAAGGGAGTTATCCGGATAGCCTAAAAGTAGCATTGGAATGGCCATCAAATGCAAAATTTCAAGCTTCATCTTTTTGGTCTCCGAACTGTCTTTCATTTTATCGAGCATATGGTAGGCTTTTTGGTAAAATTGAAAAGCCTCCCAGTTGGAAAATTTTTTAGTCGCTTTTTGGCCGGATAACTTCAGATATTGATAAGCCTTGACCAATTCACCGCTTTTTGAATAGTGATAGGCGATAATTTCGACAAATGCCTCCAACCTATCCGCAAAAAGCGCTTCCATCGCGATGGCTATTTTTTTATGAATCTCCTTTCGTCTTTTTTGAAGCAGGCTGTTGTAGGCCACCTCCTGGGTGAGAGCGTGTTTGAACATGTATTCCAAATCCGGCAAAAGGATTTTTTCGTATATGAGCTCAAACCCCTGAAGATGATGTAGACAGGATTTTATTTCCTCGCGCCTGCCGGTGATGGCCTGTAAAATGCGGAAGGTAAATTCCCGTCCGATAACCGATGCCACCTGCATGGTATATTTCAATCTGTCATCCAACCTATCCAGCCGTGCTGCAATGATTCCCTGGATGGTATCCGGTAAATGAATATCAGTTGCCTCAGTTGCCAGTACAAATTGCCGGCCCTGTTTCTGAATAGAGCCGCTTTCAAGAAGACTGTAGGTGATCTCTTCCATAAAAAGTGGATTTCCGGAGGAACGATTGAGGATCAACTGTTTGAGCTCCGTGGTGACCGGCCCTTTCTCCAGTAAGGCTGTCACCATCTGGTTGCTTGAGGTTGTGCGTAGTTGAGTTAGTCCGATCTTGGTGTAATACGATTTGCTGTCCCATGGATGGGTATATTCCGATCGATAGAGGATGACGAGCATTATATGACTGTTGGCAATCGCTCCGATCAGATAGTCTAAAAACTCTTGCGAGGTTTTATCGATCCAGTGAACATCTTCGAACACGAGCATCAACTGCTTGTTTTGGCTCTCCGTGATAAAAATTTCGCGTAGGCTTTCAAAGGTTTTTTCTCGTTTTTGCCTGGGGTCCAGTGCTAAATATGATTCGTCTTCCGTACTTTGAGTTAAAAGTTCTTGAATAGGCGCAATACAACTCACCAGCTTCTCATCAAGTGCATTTATTTTTTTAATAATTTTACGATTGATGATATCATCGGCATCTTCCTCTTTGATATCGAAATAGGCCCTTAAGATCTCAAGAATCGGCATATACAGGATGGATTCGCCATAGCGAAGGCAGCGACCTTCAAGGCAGATGAATTTCGCTTTTGGCAGCTGATTGATTAGCTCCAGAAGGAGTCTGGATTTTCCCACTCCGGCCTCACCCGCAATTCCCACAACCTGTCCTGAGCCGGTCAGCACCCTTTCAAAGATATCCTTGAAGGCTGCCACGGAGTTTTTGCGACCGACAAATTTAGTCAGCCCCCTGGCCGCCAATGCTTTTAATCTGGTTTTTCCCTCACCGACCCGGATCAACTCATACGCTTCCTGGGGCTTTTTTTTGCCTTTGATTTCCATTTTGCCCAAGGGCAGAAATTCGAAATAATCCTTGGCAATCAAATGCGTACTTTTAGATACGAAAATACTGCCCGGCCGGGCTTCCCGTTCCATCCTGGCTGCCAGATTGGTGGTGTCGCCGACAGCGGTATAATCCATCCGCAGATCATCTCCGATGGCGCCCACAACGACCGGCCCGGAGTTGAGTCCAATTCGCATTTTGAACTCAATATCGTATTCCTTTTTAAGCCCTTCGGCATAGTTGCCCAGCGCTTTTTGGATAGCCAGTGAGGCATAGCAGGCCCTCTGGGCGTGATCTTCATGGGCGACCGGAGCGCCGAAAATGGCCATGATACCATCACCGGTGAACTGGTTGACGGTTCCTTCAAATCGGTGGATTTCATTCATCAGGATTTTGAAACAACCATCGATGATTTCGTGGACTTCTTCCGGGTCAAGTATTTCTGCGATAGCCGTATAGTTGGCCACATCGGCAAACAAAACGGTTACCAGTTTTCGCTCACCTTCAATGGAACTGCGCGTGGTGAGGATCTTTTCAGCAAGGAATTTAGGTGTATAGGAAGAGGCTTCACGAGTGTGAACAGAGGGGCCATCTTCCGACTGTCTTAAATCATAGCCACATTCGTCACAAAATTTACTGCTGACTCTGTTGGAGGTATGGCACTTTGGGCAGGTGAAATCAAATTTGTGACCACACTCGTTACAAAATCTGGCCCCTTTGCGGTTTTCAAACCGGCACTGTGGACATTTCATTTTTATGCCCTCCATCCTATTAAGGTGGACACCGATGCGTCCATGGTTGTGCGGTTTCAAGCGGAGACGCCAGGCGCAAACTATCATGGCTTCGTAACCAGACCGGCCCATGAATTGCACGCCTATCGGCAAATCATCTTCATTCCAAAACAACGATGCGTGATACTTGTTTCACATCCAAAAACGAAATTCAAGGGAAATCAAAAATCAGCAAATCCTTGTTGCAACTATGGGGCAAACAGTGCATTCAATGCCATGTCATTTTCAGAGCATCGATCTCAAAATAAAATAATATTGACAATAAGGTCAGCTTTCGTTATCCGGACGGATGCTTTTGCCGTTTATTCGACACTTCAATAGGTTGGACTGGAGCTGAAGGCGATACCTAATTCGTAATTTTATCTTTGGATTGGGCTGAAGGACCGCAGTTTGATCTTGTAATGATGCTAATCACTTCTGATTTTCGTACTGTAAATATGCGATTCATTATCTGCCGTTTTGCGTTTACCGCAATATTAATGGTTCTGCTGTTTTCAATCCCTGCCGCTCATGCTGAAGAACTTCCATCCCACTGCAGGCAGGATCCCGCTTTAGCCCAAAGGCTGTCCCGGATGGGTCCGATTCTGGGACTTGGTTCTTCGGTATCCCATGGTCTCATGGCCCGTTCGATTTCAGAGGTCATTGCCGAACAACTGTGTCTTGGCAATACCGGCAAAGGCCATGCGTTTCCCTGGTTTTTGCCTGTTTCCTACCATCGGATAACCAGACACTATTATAAGTCCATGAGGCCGAAACTGGTTTTAGCCCTGGATATTACGTACCACAAAATGAAAATCCTGGAAGACATGGATGCTAAAAAAAAGGAACTTGAACGCCTGGTAAGCATTCTGGCCCTGGATTGTACGGAAGGATATTATGATTGCTCCGAAAATGGAAATGAATCCTATGCACTATTAGAAAACTACAGACCGACGGTACTTTTGGGAGATTTGTTTTACGAAAAGCTTATTGACTGTTCCCAAAAAAAACCGGCCAAAGGCTATGTCATCGACAATATAGATGAGAATCGGAATCACGAGGTTTGTTTTGAGGAAAACCTGGAGCTTAACCGCTATCTGAGAGTTATCGCCGCCAAATATCCAAATGTCCATATACTTCCGGCCAATCGGTTTTTTACGGCCCTGGAAAAATATCCCTACAGCATTTTTTACGATGAGGGGACGCGGCAGACTTTTTTCAGCAGGGACGAACTCACCTGGGACGGTTGGCATCCGTGGACCGATCCGGGCAGTTATATTTTTGCCAACTTCACGATTACGCAGATCAATCGTTTGATCGACCAGGGGAAGATCAAAGGCCCGCCGATTCCGCTGAAAAAGATTTCCGCTAAATATTTCAGCGCTCCAACCGGCCTTATTATTTTGGCTCCTGAAGAGTTTCTTCCAGTCGCATGGCCACACTTTGTCGGACCCGACGGGCAAGATATTCCACTACGTTTTTCACTGCCCAAAGAATGGGCAAAGCGCCATGGCGCCTTTTGTTATGGAACGTCCTATTTTAAGGCCAGGGCTCTGGCGTGGGAGCGCCTGGGACCCAAACCGCTGCTAATTCGGGCCCAAACTTTTTCGGGAAAGACACTCGTTTTTTCTGAAAAAGATCACGATACGCTGGCCGCCCTTTACCGCCAGGGGATATCGCTAAAGGGTGGCCTCATTATTACAGGCGCAGATCTTGAAGAAGAGATGATATCCAAAGAGGATACCGTCTTTCTTAATCAAATCGGAAAAGGCAAGGACAACCAGACAAACCGCTGTCCGCCTTTAAAATCGAGTGATACGGCCCCCTGGAAATACTCACAATGATATCTTGCAGCACGCCTCGGGCAATGGTCGGATTATCTTCCTTCAACCTTTAAAATATTTGTATTTTTCTTTAATGCTCTTAAAATCATAAATACAATAAAACTGAATCCCAATGTTATTTGCCAGAAGGTGTCAAGATAAATAATTTTTTTATCGATAAAATTTTTTAAAATGTTTATATATGAAAAACAAATAAATATTGCAAAAAAGCCGCTATACTCACGTTTTAAAACATTTCTCATCGAGAAAGCAAAATCCGGTTTTTTATAGTGTTTAAATCGTGGTAAAAACAGAGGCGTTTTTTCCGCCCATTTTAAAAATTCTTCTTTAAATTTATTTCTCAAAAAATATTCTTCGGCAAACATGATCCTTTCGTAATATAACCAGAATAACAATATACAAACAGTTATAAGCCAAAGATTTCCGACATAAACCAGAATACCAATCCACATGAAAAAGTTGCCTAGATATAATGGGTGGCGTGAAGTAGAATAGATACCCCTTGTGTTTAAAACACTTGCGACTTGTTGTTTTGTGTTTCTGCCTGATGTTGCTTTTGGCGTATATCCTATTGTTAATGCCCTGATTATTTGACCTGCTAATGAAATAATAACACAAATAATGCTAAAGTAGATATTTGAAAAATCAGCAAAAGCATTTTTGTCGAAAATGACAACTGTTGTTGTCGGGATAAATAAAATAAGTGGCAGATAGCTGCGATATTTGAATAGCCAGTTGCCTGTTTTATTATATTCTTCGATGAGTGCCATAACAACTATTACGCATAAATTAATAAATCTCCAAAACAACCAAACAAGATTTCTATGATATATTAGCGTTCAAATTGTGCATTTTCAAGCTATTTAATTATGATGTTCCGGGCGTGTTGGAGATGAAACAGTTGAATTTTTGTCACGTATATAGTTGTCTTTGTTTATTTGAAAGTCACCTTCTTCCGGTGTGATGCCGGGTCTGCTTTTTTTGTCATCGCAACTAAGGATAATCATTGGGGGGAAAACTGCGAAATAAAACGGCGTATGACCGGCAGCAGGGCGGTCGTGCCCTCCTGCAATGGGCAGACGACGGGAAGCTGGAGTTGGCGGGCAAGTTTTTGCCGGTAACCGGCCAGCTCCTCGTAGGTTCCTCCCTCGCTGCTCAGTGTTACTGCCAGGGTTTGTGCGCCGTACATCCGTATCAATTCGATCTCGTCTTGTACATCCGGCAGCAGGCATTTTAGATGCTCAAGGTCTTCGTAATATTTCCTGAAGGGTGCGTGCTGCAGAATCACGCCTTTTACATTCGCAGAAACAATGATCTCGGAGCCGCAAGGTCCGGATGGATTTCTCAAGCCGGATTGTCCTTCGATCAGAATCAGGTCCGGAGAGGATTGGCGATCGCATTCCACCACGGCATGTTCGAGCTCACCGCTGACAAAATCATTGAGGGTGGCATCAAAAATAAATCCATGCTTGTATCCCTGCAGCCAGCCGGTTTGGCCGGTATAAATCATCTCGGTACGGATACCTTCCTGCCGGCACAATTCCGTGATGAAACGGGCGGTTGTTCTTTTCCCGATGGCGCAATCCATTCCCAAGACTGCAATTTTAGCCGCGCGGACCTTATAGATGTCACCACTCCAGAAATGAAGCCGGTCGATGGGTTGGGGTTTGCGAAGATCAATAATCTTCACACCATTTTTACGGGCGGCATCGCGTAACACAGGTTTTTCGCTCAACAACTGGTGCATGGTGCTGATAATGCTTATGCGGTTTTCCAGTACTGCCCGGAGGATATCGTTCCAATCCTCGGGCAGCCTGCCGCCGCTCAAAGCCACCCCGATGATGCAGTAATCCGGTTTTTGCCGGCAATGATCCAGAAAAGTGCGAATGGATTCAAAAACCGGTATGTTCCTGCAGCGGCCGTCGACGATTTCACCTGCATCTTTGCCGCAACTTACCGGGTCGATGACACCGACAATGCTGAAGCGATCGGTTCCCCGGATAAGGCCGTGAGCAGTCTTGGCATCGGAGGTGGCAAGGCGACCATTAGTCAGAATCAGTGCTGTGTCTTTCATTGTTCCATCATTTAACCCCTAAACCCGGGTTGTTAGTTAAGCTGAGTTCACCGTCTTTCAGCACAAAACCACCCGTTACCAGGTCCCGGGCGAGGTCCAGGTGGCCGTCGAGGTCCAGATAGCGGGTGGCCGGCGAGGCCAGGGCGGCATGCAGGGCAGCGGCAATACCGACAATGCTTTCATCCATACAGCCCCACATCAGATCGATACCTGCAAGGTGTGCGATCTCGTCAATTTGCATGGCCGGGGCGATACCCCCGCACTTCATAAGTTTGATGTTATAAATGCCGAAAGGCCGGGGGGGTCCCAGACAAGTGAGTGCATCGCGGGCATCCAGCAGGCTCTCGTCGGCGGCCACCTTGTCTCTGACCGTTGCAGGCAGCCGACGCATGCCGTCAAGATCGTGGGCTGCCAACGGCTGTTCGACAAATTCAAATTCCAGGGATGCGGTTTGTTTGAGAAATTTTTCGAATTGATCCACCGAGTAACCCTGATTGGCGTCCACACGGATGAGGATTTCCGGCCCCATTTTCTGCCGTATGCGGTGCAGACGTTCCACATCTTCCTCCATAGTCCGCCCGATTTTGACTTTGAGAATGCGGAAACCGCGGTCTATATACTCTGCAGCCTCTTCCAGGGATTCTTCGACGGATTCAATTCCGATGGTAATGGATGTCGGCAGTGACCGGTGCACCCGGCCCAACACATCGACCAGGGGCAGGCCGAGATGTTTGGCCCATAAATCATGCAGGGCCATGTCTATTGCCGCCCGGGCGGCCGGTGCAGCCGGCATGGCGTTATCTATATCCCGCAGGCGTGTTTTTAAATGTCGAATATCGGTTCCTGGCAATAAGTTTTCAAGATTGTCGGCCAGAGCCTGTCGGCACTCCTGCACCCCTTCGCCGGTCACTTCCTCGGCCGGAGAGGCGACGCCCAGACCAACAGATCCATCTTCTGTTTGCAGGTGAACGAAAAGGTTTTGCACCGATTCGATGTGTTCGTAGGCGATGGTATACGGCCGGGTCAACGCCAGATTTTCAGTCCAATAAGTCGCTTGGGAAATTTTCATAGGATTGTATAAATTTTGAGACGGTTAATTCGTTTTTCGGGAGAAAACTTTTTATGGTTTTGGTGGGGATAATAGAAACTTGTTTGTCAGGTTGCAAGATTTTTTTTTGATATTTCAATTTTCTTGACAGACGAACAGATTGTATATTACTGAAGATCGCGAAGGTGAAACCCCATGGAAAATAAGGTCTATATCGTTGAGTGTAAAGATTACGATGAAGTCGAGGATAAGCTTGCCGCCTTATTAGATTTGATGGGCGGCATAGATCGGTTTGCCAAACAAGGTGAGAAAATTGTACTTAAGGTTAACTTACTGCGTGAAGCCAGACCGGAAGAGGCGGTTTGCACCCATCCGTCGGTGGTGGCGACGGTCGGTAGACTGACAAGAGAGACCGGCGCGGTTCCCGTCATCGCCGACTCACCCGGTGGGGGCTGCCGCTATACCCGCAAAACGCTGGACAGGATCTATCATACCAGTCGGATGCATCAGGCTGCGGATCAAGCCGGTATTTCCGTTAATTGGGACACAACCTCCAGGCCCGTATCCTATGCCGATGGTATCCTGACCAAACACTTTGACATCATCACACCGGTTTATGAAGCAGATGCGGTTTTTAACTTGTGCAAAATGAAGACCCACCTGTTTACCGTCATGACCGGCGCGATCAAAAATATTTTCGGTGTTATTCCCGGACTGTCCAAGGCCGGGTACCATGCAAAACTTCATGATGTGCAGAGATTTGCCGGTATGCTGCTGGATCTGTCTCAATACATTTCCCCCCGTTTGACGATTATGGACGCTGTTATTGCCATGGAAGGCGATGGCCCGGGGGCCGGAGATCCGCGGCCGGTCGGTTTGCTTATCGGTTCCGAAAACCCTCTGGCGCTGGATGTGGTGGCAACCGAAATAATGGGTCTGAAGCGGACGGAAAATCCCGTGATCATGGAAGCCGAACGAAGAGCCTTTAAACCCAACCGTCTGGAAGAAATTGAGGTCATCGGGGCGGATCCGGCCGGTGTGAAAGTGTCGGATTTTAAGCGGACCCGGGTATCCGCCGGAAGTCTTGGATTAGGCCGGATGCCGTGGTATCAGCGGATTCTTGAGCCGTTGTTCAAAAATGCGTTTAGCGTGCGACCCCGGGTGATCTGGAACAGATGCATCGCTTGCGGTACATGCATTAAAGGCTGTCCCATGGAGGCAATCAGCTTTGTCGATGAGCGGGCATCCATCGAAGATGACAAATGTATCCGTTGTTACTGTTGCCATGAGATCTGTCCGGAAGAAGCCATCGGTTTTCACAGCAGTTGGCTGTACCAGCTGATCAACCCGGTCTAATTTGACTCAAAAATCTACGTTTTTTGGGCCTACGGCTCGTAGAGCGTGGCCAGAGGCAATGGGCTTTGCCTTAATTTTAGGCATGTTGGCTCACTTTAGCTCACAAGGCACTTATATGCAATACCACAAACACTCCCTTTCGGGGAGGAATCAGTGCCGGACCCTCTGAACCCGGGTATCTCCCCCCCCTATCTGTCAGGCTAAGCATATATGCTCAATATCTTGATGCTTTTAAACGGCAAATCACAAATCTCAATAGCCAAATCTCAAACAAATTCCAATTATAAAATAGACAGAATACATTACTTCGATATTCATTATTCGATATTCGCTTTTTCAGGGTTTCTTTTTCGATGATTAAATCGGCCGCTTTTCAGGCTGGCGGCTGGGCTGAACGTTGAACCTGAGAGCGGCTACCCAAAAACAAGTCTTGACATTCGTTCTGTGTATACCGTATACAATAATCGATTTTTCGTCTGTTGCATCAAGGTCGTTGCACGTGCCTGATCTGACAAAATCCAAAGGATTCAAACTTAACTTTCTACGGAGAAAATCAATGGAGTTATTTAAAAATCTTACCGTATTATCCCTTGAACAGGCAACCGTTCTGCCCTATTTGACATATAGATTGGCCCAGGATGGAATGCAGGTGATCCGATTGGAGCATCCGGTTTATGGCGACCCCAACCGGATGATCGGGGATAATGTGCTGTCCGAAGAGCGAATGAACGCCTATTTTTTGTGCATCAATGCCGGGAAAAAGGATCTGACCCTGAACCTGGCGGAAGCGGAAGGTCAGAAAATATTTCACGCGCTCGTCCGGGAACTGAAAGTGGATATTTTTGCCACCAATCAGCTGCCTAAGAATTATAAAAAACTGGGTATCGACTACGATACGCTCAAATCGTTGAGGTCGGACATCATCTGGCTGGGAGTTACCGGTTTTGGTCCGGACAGCAATGAGGGCGCCTATGATCCGATTTTGCAGGCCCGGGGGGGCTTAATGGAACTTACCGGGGAAGGTGGTGGTGATCCCCAGGTTGTGGGAATCCCGCTGCCGGATATGGGCACCAGTGAGCACGCTTACGGACTGGTGATGAAAGCCCTTTATGAACGCCAGGCCACCGGTGAAGGAAGTTGCATTAATATGGCCATGTTCGAATCTACGGTATCCTGGTTGACGGTTCCCATTACCTTGACCGCCAGTTTCGGGAAAACCATCACCCGCCGGGGTAACACCCATGAATTTTTCTGCCCGGTTTCCGTGTATCAAACCAACAACGGTTATGTCTATTTGGCGGTTGGAAACGATCGACAATGGAAAACCATGGTGTCCCAGGAGATGTTTAAATCTCTGGACAGTCCCGCATACGAAAAAAATGCCGGCCGCATTGGAGACGTGAAAAACCTCAACGCCGCTATTAATGCAATCACCCAAAATTATTCATCGGAGGAATTGATAGATCTGTTCACCTCAATTACGGTTCCTATCAGCAAAATTCAAACGGTAACGGAAGTGATTGCTGATCCGCTCGTTGAGAAAAAGCTTCTGTATGCCCAGGATCCGGTTTCAGGAACACGTATTACCCTGGCACCGCCGCCGAATATGACGCCTTTTCTGGAGGCTTCGAATCGTCGGCTTTCGTTTCCGCCCCGTTTCGGAGAAAACAATCAGGAGGTATATGGTCAAAAGCTCGGTTATTCCGATGAAGCGCTTTCCGGTCTCAAAGAAAAGGGGATTATTTAGAATCGGGAAGTGGGAAAAAGGAATGAGGAATGGTGAAGTTGCAATGCGGAAGTTGGAATTCGGAATGTGGAATTTGAAAACCTGAATGATGAAAGATAAAGATCTAAAAGAAAAAACGTACATTAAACGAAAATGTGTCGTAGCTTTTAGGAACGTTTGATGAGGAAAAAAGCTGAATTAAAAGGTTTTGATCCCGGGCCTTTGCAGGTACTGCAGGAGCGAAAATCCCTGGGACAGCATGTTTTCGATAACCTGAAACGGGCTATCATCCGCGGCAATATTACGCCGGGAGAATGGCTTGTTGAAAGTCATATCGCGCAGATGCTGGGAATCAGCCGTACGCCGGTCCGAGAGGCAATCCACAAGCTGGAACGCGAGGGGCTCATAGAGCGGCAGCCGCGGGGCGGATTTACCGTCCTGGGCCTGAGTCGGAATGACATCCAGGAGACCTTTGGTATTCGAAGTGTTCTGGAAGGCTATGCGGCCAGGCTGGCCACCGTAAAACATCAATCTAAAGAACTCAAAGCCCTTGAAAAAAAGATTGAAGAATTTCAGGTGTGCCTGAACAAAGGGCAACTGGATGTGTTGCCGGGGATCAATACAGAATTCCACGATTTGCTCTATGCGTTCAGCAAAAGCCCCCGGTTAATTCATATGATCAACGCTCTCAGAGATCAGATTTTCAGATTCAGACAGATGATTTTAAAAGACGACAAATTAGCTCATATCAGCAATGAAGACCATATCCAGATGTTGAAATTTATGCGGAAAAGGGATGCCGAAGGGGTGGAGAAACTGGTAAGAGAGCACATTTTACGCGGACAGGAAGAGGTCCTCAGGGAATTTGGTAAGAAGGGGGCCGGCAAAAAGCGCTGAGTGGCGGTGAGCTGTCAATTCTAACATTTAGGACACAGATCGGCACAGATAAATAAAAAAAATAGAGGGATTCAGCAAATTAGGAATTGATACAGTTCAGGCGGACTTTAAATATTCAATCGTTGCGGTTTGTATCCGAGTCATAAAAAATAACACCATACAATTGGAGACTATTAACCACATGACGGAAAAGAAAATCAAGATTCTTGTGGGTAAACCGGGGTTGGATGGGCATGATCGCGGAGCGAAAGTTGTTGCGCTGGCCCTGCGGGATGCCGGTATGGAGATCATATACACAGGGCTGCATCAGACCATCGAGGAAATTGTCCGTACGGCTGTTCAGGAAGCGGTCGACGTTATCGGCCTCAGTATTATGTCGGGCGCGCATCTTCCTATCTGCAAAAAACTGCTGGAGATGATGAAAGCCGAAGGGATCGAAGATATTCCCGTCACTGTGGGCGGCGTCATTCCCAAACAGGACATCCCGAAATTAAAAGAGATGGGAATTAAGGGGGTCTTTCCCGGCGGTACCTCGTTTGACGATATTGTTGCCGGTATTCACGGGGTGGTAAAATAGTGCTTTGCGGGTTGTGAGTGGCGGGTTACGGGTAATAAGGGCATAGTGCATAGAGTAAGATGTCGTTCAATGGAAGGTGCAGGAGGGTCAAAATAGACCCTTGTTTGGATGGGTGTCTGCCACCCCTATGGTGAAATATGGAATTTAACCCGATTGACGCGTAATACTATTGTTAGAGACCCGTTAGGGCAATTTAGCTGGGAACCGTGAACGTTGAACCGCTCAACCTATGTGTTAATACAAACCAAAAGTTAGAGGAAAAAGAATGGGTGTTGCAAAATATGTTAAAAATGAAAAAGACGGCATTGAAGAAGTGATCTATCAATCCGGTATCCGTGTAAAATCGGTATATACGCCGCAAGATCTCGATGAAGTTGGATTCGACTATGAGAAGGATCTCGGTGATCCCGGGCAGTATCCCTTTACACGCAGCCTGCATCCCCAGGGATATCGCAGCCGGGCCTGGACCACCCGTCAATACACCGGTTTCGGTACACCCCGGGAGACCAACAAGCGCTTTAAACTGATGATTTCCCATGGTCAGACGGGTTTGAATGTGGCCTTCGACCTTCCGACCCAGATGGGCTATGATTCGGATGATTCCAAAGTCGTCGGCGAAGTGGGCCGCGTCGGGATGCCGGTTGACTCCCTGCGGGACTTCGAGATTGCTTTTGAAGGAATTCCACTGGATCGAATCGGCTCCGGGCTGACCATTAATGCCGTGGCTTCCATTATGTTGGCCATGTATCAAGCCGTGGCGGAAAAATTCGGCTACCCCAAGGAGAAAATCAGTGCTACACCCCAGAATGATATTCTCAAAGAAATGATCGGTCGCGGGGCCTGGATATTTCCGGTGGAAGATGCGGTCCGACTGGTGGGAGACAGTATTGAATACTCAGCCCAAGAACTTCCGCGCTGCAATCCGGTAAGTATCTGCGGATATCACATTCGCGAATCCGGTGCGACGCCTGCCCAGGAAATTGCCTGTGCTTTTGAGATAGCCAAAGCATACATGGATAATGTAATCCAGCGGGGGATGCATGCCGAGGATGCTGTCGGGCGCTTTTCTTTCAACCTGAATGTGTTCGGCAACCTTTGGGAGCAAATTGCCAAGTTTAGAGCGGCTCGAAAACTTTGGGCGAAGATGCTGCGGGAGGAATATGGTGTACAGGATAAAAAGAAATTATTTCTCAGGGGTCTTTTCGGCGGCGGCGGCAGCGGACTGACCAAGGACCAGCCTGAAAACAACATCATGCGCGGCGCTTTTTATGCCCTGGGAGCTGCACTGAGCGGGGCTCAGACCACGGCGCTCTGCTCATTTGACGAAGCCTATACCATTCCGACTCCGAGGGCCGCATTGCTTTCATTGCGTACCCTGGAAATCATCATGGATGAGGTCGGGCTGCGTGACACGGTGGATCCTTTGGCAGGCTCTTATTTCATCGAGACTCTGACTAAACAGATGGAGGAAAAAATTCTCGATGAAATGAAACAAATCCAGGAAATCGGCGGCATGGTGCATGCAGTGGCTACCGGCTTTATCCAGCGAAAGGTGGCCCGGCAGGCCTATGAATACGAAAAGGGGCTTCAGAAGGGGGAATATATCAAGGTCGGTGTCAATAAATATGCCGATGAAGCTGAAGATCAAACTGATGTGGAACTTCATGAATACAATGAAGAATGGGCGGACCAGCAGGTTTCCAACCTCAAAGAACTGCGCCGGACCCGCGACAACCGGGAAGTATCCCGAATGTTAAAAGATCTGGAGCAGGGAACACGAGCCGGTAAAAATGTGATGCCGTTGCTGGTTGACTGCTGCCGGGCGTATGCCACCGTAGGTGAGATGGCCGGCGTTTTCCGGGACATCTTCGGGGAATGGGAAGAACCAAGTATCTTTTGAAGTGGGAACTGGGAATGGGGAAGGCGGAATTCTGAATTACGATATTTTTTGAATTTTAACACTGTTTCCCGAATTCAGATTAGGAGACTTAAAGTGTCAAATGGAAAATACAGATTGGGTTGTGACATCGGCGGCACGTTTACGGACTTTGTTTTGGTAAACGATGATACGGGTGAATTTACTATCAACAAATGTTTGACCACCCCGGGCGATCCATCTGATGCGGTGGAGCAGGGCATCCGGGAATTATTGGAGCGTATACCCGGATTTATGCCACAAATCGAGGAAATCATCCATGGCACCACCTTGGTGATCAATGCCATCATTGAAAGAAAAGGGGCCAGAACAGGTTTGATTACCACCCGGGGATTTCGTGATGTGCTGGAGTTGGGCCGCGAGCTTCGATACGATGCTTATGACATTTTCGCCGAGTATCCGCTGCCGCTGGTGCCTCGATCGCTGCGTCATGAAGTCTCCGAACGTATCACTGTTGACGGGCGGGTGATCAAAGCACTGGATGAGGAGGAAGTGCGTCAGGTGCTTGCCGATCTGCTTGAACAGGGGATCGAATCTTTAGCGGTGTGTCTGATTAACTCCTATGAAAACCCGGTGCACGAAAAAGCGATTCAGAAAATAATTAATCAAGCGGCACCGGATCTGTATTTATCCACCTCATTTGAAGTTTTGCCCCAGATTCGCGAATATGAGAGGACCTGCACCACGGCAACCAACGCGTATGTCAAACCGATTACTGCCAAATACCTGGCCAAACTTTCCTCCCGCCTGGAGTCGCTCGGCTTTAAGGGAAAATTATTTATAATGCTTTCCAGTGGCGGTATCACTTCCGTTGAGACCGCCCGGCAGTTTCCGGTTAGAATCATTGAATCCGGGCCTACTGCGGCGGTGATTGCATCCCAGCATTACGGCCGGATGTTTCAAATAAAGGACATGTTCTGCTTCGACATGGGGGGAACGACGGCGAAATCCTGTTTGATTCAGAAGGGCCAGGCCGGGCTGGTTTCCACCTTTGAGGTGGGGCGTGTCCAACGATTTAAAAAGGGAAGCGGCCTGCCCATCCAGGTGCCGGTAGTAGATTTAATGGAGATCGGAGCCGGTGGCGGCAGCATTGCCAAGATGAGCAAAATGGGTCTTCTGCAGGTAGGACCCGAAAGTGCCGGAGCAGATCCCGGGCCGGCCTGTTACGGGCGGGGTGGTGAAAATCCTACGGTGACGGATGCCGATCTATTGCTGGGTTATCTGGATCCCGACTATTTTCTGGGCGGTACCATGCCGCTGGACAAATCGGCTTCAGAAAAAGCTCTGGAAGAAAAAGTTGCTAAGCCTCTTGGCACCACAGCGGTGGGAGCGGCCTTCGGCATCCACGATCTGATCAATGAGACCATGGCAGCTGCGGCTAAAACCCATATTGCAGAAAAAGGCGGAAACCCGAATATCGTGACTATTTCCGCCTTCGGTGGTGCCGGCCCGGTGCATGCTTATGGCCTGGCTAAAAAAATCGGTGCACCACGGATTCTCGTTCCTCCTCTGGCCGGCGTAGGATCCGCACTTGGTTTTTTCACAGCCCCGGTGGCTTTTGATTTGACCAGGAGTCACCGCGTCACCCTTGATGATGCCGATTTTGGTGAGATCGAAAATTTATTTAAAGAACTCGAAGAAGAAGGTGCCGCCATACTTCAGCAGGCGGACAAGGATGAAACGGTGATATTCGAGCGGACCCTGATGATGCGTTTTGTGGGGCAGGGAGCGGAAACCGACCTTCGCCTTGAGCAAAAGTCATTTAATCAGTGGCAAAAGGTTCAGATTCGGGAACTTTTCGACCGAGTCTACAAAAAACTTTACGGTCGAACCTATCCGGAAACTCCGGTTGAATTTGTGACGTTTAAGGTCAGAGCAAGCCTTCCCCAGCGAGAGTTTCGTATACCGCCGCTACAGCAGACCACCGGAAAACTTGAGGACTGCACCAAGGGAGAACGTCGGGCATTCTCGCTGGTCCGCAAAGAGTACATACCATTTACGGTATATGACCGCTTTAAACTTTTCCCGGGCGCAGTGATGAAGGGGCCGGCCATTATCGAGGAAAAAGAATCCACCATCATCGTTGGCGAAGATGCTCGAGCCGCCGTTGATGAGTATGGATTTGTATGGATAGATTTGAGGGCAGATGTCAGATGACAGAGGTCGGAAGACAGAAGACAGAGGACAGAGGACAGAAGACAGAGGACAGAAGACAGAGGACAGAGGACAGATAACGAATGGTAGAAGGTGAGAGGTTGGGAAGGTGGGATCAAACCGGAACGGATTTCAGAGCGCAGAAGTTAGAGGTAATGTGTCAGCCCAGATGCCGGCCCAAAAAACGACCAGTCTGATTGGAAAAGAAACTGATGAACGTCCAACATCGAACATCCAACATCGAACGTCGAATGAATGTATTCTGTCTGTTTTATAAAAGATTTAGCGAAGCGTTTCCTTCCTTCGACATTCGACATTTGATATTCTGCGGTTCGCTGTTCAAAAACTGTGTAGTTTCATATCAGGGATATGGGGGTTGAGGAGCCCAATTTTGGAATAAAGAATTAAAATTTACTACAACAGGGGAGCATAAGTCATGCAAAACGGAGCAGAGTTGAAGGACTCGGAGAAATCCAGAATCCCTCCGGGGCGTAGGCCCCTACGGGCCGGCGGCCAAAATCCAAAATCAAAATTCGATGCAATTACACTGGAGATTCTGTGGCGCAGGCTGGTTTCGATTGTTGATGAGGCGGATGCTTCTGTTGCCCGGACAGCGTTTTCAAGTCTTTTGCGCGACGCCCATGACTATACCTGCATGTTTACCGACAGCCGCGGACAGGAACTGGTACAGGGAACGTTTTGTACTCCGGGACAGGCCGGCGCCATGGCGTTGGGGGTCAAAACTTTAATCAATTCTATTGCGTTGGATGCCTATCAACCGGGTGATGTTTTTATTGTGAACGATCCATGGCTTCTGGCCGGGCATTTGAACGATGTCTGCGTGATGAGCCCCATATTTTACAAGCAACGGCCGGTGGCGTTTACCGCTTGTGTCTTTCATCACTCCGACATCGGCGGCAGGGTTGCCTCGGACAACCGCCAGGTCTATGAAGAAGGTATATTCATACCCCCTTTAAAATTGTACGAGGCCGGGGTTCTCAATGAAAGCGTTTTAGAATTGATTCGCTGGAACGTCAGGACACCGGAGGAGGTAACCGGAGATATCCGTTCCCAGGTGGCTGCCAATCATGTGTGTGCTCAGAAGGTTGTCGAAATGCTGGAAGATGAAGGTCTGGACACCCTGGATGATCTGGCCGATGAGATTATTGACCGCACTGAAAAGAGCATGCGGGAGGCCATATCGAAGATTCCCAATGGGATCTATCCCTATGAAGGGATCATCGAGGGGGCCGGAAAGCGGGAAGACATTACCCTCAAGGTGGCGGTGGAAGTCAAGGACAGCGATATTCATATTGATTTTGACGGCACCTCGTCCCAGGTGGATTGGGGCGGCAACGTGGTGTATAATTTTACTTATGCCTATGTATTTATGGCCGTCAAAAGCGCATTCGATCCCGATATCCCCATCAATGAAGGTGCCATCCGTCCGGTGAAGATGACGGCTCCCGAAGGTACGGTGGTCAATTGTAAATTCCCGGCGGCTGTAGCGGCCCGGATGCAGATCGGTCACTTCATGACCGAGATGGTATTTAAAGCCCTGGCCGCAGCCACCCCGGACAACATCATCGCAGAAAGCGGCGGCACCCCGGCCCAAACCAATATTTTTTACGGCAAACGCTACAACGCGGCCCCCTGGCTGACTATGATTATCCGGGGGGGCGGCCTTGGGGCCGGCAGTCGAATGGACGGCCATCACTGTGCTATTTTTCCGGCTAACGGGGCCAATACGCCGGTGGAAATTTTTGAAAGCGATACGCCCTTGATCGTGGAAGAACGCAGCCTGGTCTGTGACTCCGGTGGGCCGGGGAAAATGCGGGGCGGCTTGGGCAGAAAGATGATTATCCGGGTTCCCGACGATGATTACGCTCCCCAGGGGCCGACTTCGATTGCGGTTCAGGCGGGACGTTACAAGTATCCTCCCCGCGGTCTGTTCGGTGCGGGGCCGGGTGCCGGAGCCCGGTTTCGGGTCAACGAACAGACCGGGGATCCCAGTGGCCTAACGCTGTGCCTGGCCGGTGATGTCATTCAATTTGAAAGTGCCGGCGGCGGCGGATACGGTGATCCTCTGCAGCGGGACGTCCAGGCGGTGGAAGCGGATGTGGTCAATGGATATGTGAGCGTAGAAAAAGCCCTGGAAGATTATGGCGTTGTGATTGATCCGGCGACGCTGAGAGTGGATTCGGCAGAAACAGAGAAAGTACGGGCCGGAAGGAATGATGAATGACGGGTTAGGAATGACGAACTGCGAAGGTGGAATGCGGAATAGAAAAGAATTCGGATATAATCAAAAACCAATTGTTTGCAATTTTGAATTTCAGTCACTGTGATTTATTTAGCATTTGTTATTTGAAATTTATTAATTAATTGATGAACCTGAAACCTAACGCCTAAGATTACATTCCGAAATCGTAGGGGAGTTTACTATGGCAAAGACGTTTATGCCCTCTTTTGAAAATCTCGATGAACTTTGGCAGCACCAGTTAAAAGGCCTGCAATGGACGGTTAACCATGCTTACCGGGGATCTTCCCATTATCGGGAAAAGCTGGAAGCAGCCGGCGTCCGTTCCAAAGACATTCAGACTCTGGATGACATTCGAAAATTACCATTTACGACAGCCGATGACCTGCGCAAAGGTTACCCGTTTCCGCTTCTTGCGGTTCCCGTATCACAGGTGGTTAGAATCCATGCTTCTTCCGGTACCACGGGCAAACGGAAAATTTTGAGCTACACCCGAAAAGATATCGACGATTGGATTCATTTCTTTGCCAGATGTTATGAGATGGCCGGGATTACCGTTGAAGACAGGGTGCAAATTGCCGTGGGATACGGTATCTGGACGGCGGGGGCAGGGTTCCAATTGGGGTGTGAGAAATTAGGTGCCATGGCCATTCCGATGGGGCCGGGTAACATCGATCTGCAGTGTCAGTTTCTGGTTGATCTTCAGTCCACCGTGATGTGCTGTACGGCATCCATGGGCCTTCTGATGGCCGAGGAGATAAACCGCCGAAATCTGAAAGGCAAAATTGCGCTCAAAAAGATGATCTTCGGCTCGGAGAGAAGCAGTGATGCCATGCGCACACGAATCAAGGAACTCCTGGGTCTGGAGGAGATGTTCGATATCCCGGGAATGACCGAGCTGTATGGACCGGGTACGGGGCTGGATTGTCCTCGACACGAGGGACTTCACTATTGGGCGGACTACTACATTCTGGAGATTCTCGATCCGGAGACCCTCGAACCGGTGTTGCCCGGTGAAATCGGGGAAATGGTGGTTACCACCCTGTGCAAGGAAGCCACCCCGCTGATTCGTTATAGGACCCGGGATTTGACACGGCTGATCGATCAGCCGTGTTCCTGTGGCAACATTCTTCCTTTGCATGACCGAATCCAGGGTCGCTCGGATGATATGATCATTTTTCGGGCCGTGAATATCTATCCGGGACAGATTGATGAAGCATTATCCCCGATTTCGAATGCCGGGTGTGAATACCAGGTTCATTTGACCAGAAAAGAGGATGGCAAAGATTATATGACCATCCGGTTGGAGTGCTGTGATGGTTTAGAGCCGTCCCAAAAGCATGAACTTGGCGTAAAGGTTCAGGCTGAGATAAAAAAGAAAATTATGGTCAGCTGTGAGGCAGACATTGTGGACTACTGTTCTTTGCCGAGATCGGAGCGGAAATCAAAACGGTTTTTCGACCATCGGCCAGTATAAAATAGTAGACTCAAACAATTCTATTGAATATTTTAAGAGCTTTTACAGCTAAAAACCGTTTGCTGGTTATTAGTTAATTGTTATTTGAGCTCTTTGCACTTAATTCTGATGCTTACAAGAATCCTAATAACCAATAACGAATCACTAATAACACTGATTGCGGCCCAACCGGAATCAGTAGGGAGGAGATTGCAATGTTGACGAAAGCGTATATTCCGTACAAGGGTTATTTCAGTTCTCCATTCGCACGCTGGCAGGGGAGCATGGCCAATGAGAATTCGATCGTACTGGCTGCCGAGACGGCCAAAAGATGGTTGGCTGAAAAAAACTGGGATCCGAAGATTTATGATTATCTTTTTTTGGGAATTACCGTTCATCAACAACACGGGTTTTACGGCGGCCCCTGGGCGGCGGCCATGATGGGAGCTACCGGGATACCCGGAATTCTGGTCAGCCAGGCGTGCTCAACTTCAACTATAGCTGTTTATCAAGCCAGTGTTGGAGTTGAGACCGGATTGTTCGAAACCCCCATTTGTCTGATGACTGATCGATGTTCAAACGGGCCGCATGCCATCTGGCCCAACCCCAAAGGACCCGGCGCTCAGGTGATCTCCGAAGATTGGCTGATGGACAATTTTGCCAAAGATCCCTGGGCCGGTGAGGCTATGATCAAAACGGCTGAAAACGTATCAACAGAAGCCGGCATCACCCGGGAGCAGTGCGATGCCGTGACGCTGAGACGGTACGAACAGTATCAGGATGCGCTGGCCGATGACCGGGCTTTCCAGAAACGCTACATGTATCCGGTGATGCTCCAGGTTTCCAAAAAGAAAACGATTATGTTCGAAGAGGACGAAGGTATCATGGAATCCACTGCCGAGGGGCTGGCCAGGCTCAAGCCGGTCTTGCCCGACGGTGTTCACACTTACGGAGCCCAGACGCACCCGGCGGACGGGCACTGCGCCATTACGGTTGCCACTCGTGAAAAGGCCAAAGAACTCAGTGCCGATCCGGATGTAGAAATCCAGGTGGTTTCTTACGGATACAATCGAGCCAAACCGGCTCATATGGCGGCCGCCGTGTATCCCGCAGCTAAAATGGCACTGGATAATGCCGGGATTACAGCCTCCGACGTCAAGGCGATCAAAACTCACAATCCTTTTGCCGCCAACGACATATACCTTGCAGACAAGCTGGGTGTCGACGTCAATCAGATGAACAACTACGGTTGCTCATTGATATTCGGGCATCCCCAGGGGCCCACTGCCGGGCGTCTGATTATGGAGGGGATAGAAGAGGTCGTCATGGCAGGCGGCGGCTATCTGCTCTTTGGCGGTTGTGCCGCCGGAGATACGGGAGCTGCGATCGTACTGAAGATAGGATAAGCGAAGTGGGAATAGAAAGAAGTGGGAAGTCGGAATGCGGAATAGAAAACAAGTGGGGAGTCGGAATTGGGACGTGGGAACGGGGAATGCGGAAGCCGGAATGTGGAGTGCGGCCTCCGGCCTCTCCGAGCTGTAGGCCCTAAGGCTCTACGAGCCGGAAGCCGTAGGGGCCAAAGAGGCCTACGCCCCGGAGGGAAAGCGGAAGCAGGAATGTGGACTGGTGAAGCCGGAATATCTGTTTTCTGACATCTGACTTCTGGTATTTGGTCGCGGGATGTGAGGGCATAGAGACGTGTGCATTGCGTATGGCGTAAGAGACTAACAGGGAAGTGAGCTGGGAGAAAGCACGGAGAGCGCCGGCAATGACCCAATTTAACGATTTCAACGATCCAAACGATATAAACCAACTAAATGAAGTAAAACGTAAAAACAGGGAATGGAGTTAAAAGCAAAATATACACCGAAACCTTCAATATCAGGCATTTTGATTGGAGAAAATTTATGAGAAAATTCACCTACCTCGTCCCCAAGAATCTGGACGAGGCCATTTCACTGCACGAATCCTATGGAGACCGGGCTAAATATATTGCCGGGGGTACCGATGTGCTGGTGAAGGTTAAAGAAGGCAAACTGGCGCCGGATTATCTGATCTCTTTAAAGCACATTCTCGGGCAGGATCGCCCTTTTCTGAACCATGAGACCGGGGAGCTTTTTATCGGTGCGTTTATCACCCATCGTGTCATAGAAAAATCATCCATTGTTCAGCTTAACTACCCGATTCTTCATGATGCCATCAAAAATATCGGTTCCGTCCAGATTCGCAATGCTGCGACCATCGGCGGTAATCTGGTCAATGCCGTCCCCTCGGCGGATGGAGCCATTCCGTTGATTGCGCTGGACGGCAAGGCGCATATATATGGGACCAAGGGGCACCGATCGGTGGAGCTTTTGCGGTTTTTTCTGGGACCGGGTCAATGCGATCTGGCAGGCGGTGAAATCCTTCTTGAAATTATTATCCCACCACTGCCGCCCCGTACCGGAGGCGCTTATATCAAACACGGTCGTCGGGAGGCCATGGAACTTCCCATGCTGGGGGTCGGTGTTCTGCTGAGCCTGGAGGAAGACATGCAGACCTGCACCAGGGCGCGGGTCTGTCTGGGAGTTGCTGCACCCACGCCGCTGAGATGTCGTCAAGCGGAGAATTATTTGGTCGGAAAAACCGTCGATGAAAATTCTCTAACGGAGGCTGGCAGATTGGCCGGCGAAGAATCGAGAGTCAGAGACAGCATCCGGGGCCTGGCATGGTACCGGCGGGAAATGGTGGCTGTGCTGGTCAAACGGCTGGGACTTAAAGCTTTGGGAAGAGCGAAATAAAATTGGAAGGTTTCGATTGGGGATTTTGGATTGCGGATTTAAGGTATGCTGTCATTTAAGCTCTCAAACCGAAAAATTAATCAACCAATCAATTATTTGACTAATTAATGAAATCCGGGAGGAGTTTTCGAATGGCAAAAGAAATATCTTTTGTGTTCAATGGAAATAAAATGAAGATGGTGGTCGAAGATCATTGGACTTTGCTGCATCTGATTCGCGAGGAACTTGGATATACCGGAACCAAGGAAGGTTGCGGCAGCGGGGAGTGCGGTGCCTGCACTGTTATTGTCGATGGAGATGCGGTGAATTCCTGCCTGTATCTGGCTGCTGAAATAGACGGCCGTGAATTGCTGACGATTGAAGGGTTGGCTGCCGATAATGGGGCGTTGCATCCGATTCAAAAAGCATTTGTTGAAAAAGGTGGTATTCAATGCGGGTTTTGCTCGCCGGGAATGATCCTATCCGCCAAAGCGTTGCTGGACGAGAATTCCAATGCCAACGAAGATGAAATCAAAGCGGCTATCGCCGGCAACCTTTGTCGATGTACAGGCTATGTGCAGATCATAGACTCCATTAAGTCCGTCAGTGGTTACTACAGGCAGGATGAACCACACGTGGTCGCCTGGAAGACTGAGGAAGGTGACCGTGGAGAATAACTAAATATTTACGAGAAAAGCGTCAGCTTCGTCAGGCCTAATCCAAAATTTGGAGCCAAATTGGCAATTATTTTATAAAATTAGCATTTTTAACGAGGACTTCGGGTTTAATGCCTTCTTTGTCCTTAACCCTGAACGTTGAACCCTGAACCCGGAACCGATCGGTTTAGGAAGGAGAATTACTGATGCAAGACCTATGTTCAGTTGGAAAGAGAATTCCGAAAATCGATGCCGTCGACAAGGCAACAGGTCGCGCGCAATATATACAGGATTTAAAGCTTCCCGGGATGCTCTACGGTAAGATTCTTTACAGCAAATTTCCCCATGCCCGCATCGCTAAAATCGATACGTCCAAAGCCAAAGCGTTGCCGGGGGTGCGGGCGGTGATCACCGGGGAAGATATTCCTGAAATAAAAATGGGTGTCTACAAGGACAACCGGCCGCTGAAGGCAGGCAAGGTGCGCTCCTATCGGGATGAAGTCGCCGCGGTGGCGGCCGTCGATCTTGAGACTGCCGAGGAGGCATTGAAGCTCATCGAGATTATCTATGAGCCCCTGCCCGGTATTTTTGATCCGGAAGAGGCCATGCAGGAAGGTGCCGCTCTGGTGCATGAAGGACATAAAACCAATGTGCTCAGAATGCCCTGGAAACTTCATTATGGCGATGTGGAGGCCGCTAGAAAAAAAGCGGCCCATGTGGTCGAAGAACGGTTCAGCACCACCTGGGTAACGCACTGCTGTATGGGTACCAGCGGCGCTGTAGCCGAATTTGATCCGGCCAACAATCTCACTATCTATACCAACACCCAAATTCCCTCTCTGGCTCAGAAGGATTTTTTAGGCGCCCTCAAGGCCATGGGAATCAAGAACCGGCGGGTACGGGTGATCAAGCCATGCATAGGCGGCGGATTCGGCAGCAAACTGGACACCTATGCGTACGAGTACATTGCCATTCTCCTGTCCTATTACACCCGCAGACCGGTGAAAGTCGAATTCAGTCGTGCCGAGGAATTTTTTGCAACCTCCACCCGGCAACCGACCATTGCCCATATCTCCCAGGGATGCGATAAAAAAGGCAAACTGCTTTTCAGGGATATCTTCATGATTCTGGACAATGGTGCCTATACCTCCTGGGGTGCCACCACACCGTCGGTGATGATGATGCCCATAACAACCCTTTATCGGGTTCCCAATGTCCGCTATGAAGCTAAATGTGTTTACACCAACAACACCTATTCCCAGGCCATGCGGGGATACGGCAATCCCCAGGCCACCTTTGCCATTGAAAGCACCATGGACATGCTGGCGGAAAAGGCCGGGATTGATCCTGTTGAATTTCGCCGGATCAATGCCAATCATTCCGGGGATGTTTCCACCCAGGACCTGCGCATCACCACTTGCGGCCTCGAAGGGTGCATGGATTCGGTCAAGGCGACGCTGGAGTGGGACCAGCCCAAAAAGAAGGGAGAAGGTGTCGGCATGGCTTCGCTGATTCATGTCGGGGGCGGCGCCAGGGTCTACAAATCGGATGGATGCGGGACGATTGTCAAAATGGATGATTTTGGGAAAGTCGATCTTTTCACCGGTGCCACCGATATGGGTCAGGGATCGGATACTGTTGTCGCTCAGATTGTGGCTGAAGAACTCGGTTTGCAGGTGGACGATATTCATGTTATTCACAGCGACACCGATGTCTGCCCCTGGGATGTGGGTGCCCATGCCAGTCGAACCACCTTTATTGCCGGTAATGCCGCCCTTGGCGCGGCCCGGAAAATCAAGGCTCGCCTGCTTGAGCTGGGTGCCAAGCAGCTTGAAGCACCTCTGGAAAAACTGATTTTGCACGATCGCTGTATCGTTGACAAAGAGGATTCGGAAAAACGCATCGAAATCGGTAAACTTTTGAGAAAAGCTCATTTCAGCCATGGGGGACAAATGCTGATGGCCGAATATTTCTATGATCCGAGCAATGAGAATATGGGCAAAGATTTTAAAGGAAACATGTCCATGACATACACTTTCGGCACCCATGGCGTACGGGTCAAGGTGGATGAAGAAACCGGGAAGGTCAAAATATTGAAATATGTGGCCGCCCATGATGTCGGCAAGGCTATTAACCCCCTGCTCCTGGAAGGACAGGTATATGGCGGCGTGATGATGGGCATCGGCTATGCCCTCACCGAGCAGGTTGTTATGGAAAAAGGCGAGAATATGAATCCCAACTTCAGGGATTACAAAATCCTGACAGCCAAAGATGTTGTCCCCATCGAGGCGCCTGTGCACGAAACTTATGATGAGGCCGGACCTTACGGCGCTAAGGGGATCGGCGAACCCGGTTGTGTGCCGACGGCACCGGCCGTGGCCAACGCGGTTTACGATGCCGTCGGCGTACGTATCAAAGATCTGCCGGTCACCCCGGAAAAGGTGCTGGCGGCGCTCAGGGAGAAAAAAGGGCTGAACCCGTGCGGGCAGGAGTTCGGCAAAAAAGATGCGGGTGCGTGTGTGATAGAAGAGTGAGCATGGCAAACTACGAATGACGATTGACGAATGTCGAAGTAAGGAATTCTTCCTATTTTATTCTAACATCGAAAACCTGGTTCTTTGGGTCAGGATTCTTTACCTGTTAAAAAAGCAGAGCGAAGCGACATCCACCATTCGTCATTCCATGAAGTTTCATATGAGGCGTCGGACAAGGGCATGCCGCACAGGGTCCAATTTGAAAAATAAAGAGCGGCAGGGGACTATGACTTATAAAATTGGCATCGACGTCGGGGGGACTTTCACTGATTTTCTGCTGGCATTTGAAGACGGGTCCTCCAAAATTTATAAAATCCTTTCCACTCCCAATGACCCTTCCATTGCGACTTTGAGCGGTTTGGAAAAGATGGCCGCCGATCTCGATTTAAGCCTTCTGGATTTTTTAGCTGATGTAGACGTTATTGTCCATGGGACCACGGTGACCACCAATGCCGTCCTGACTTACAGTGGTGCAAAAACCGCTCTGCTGACCACCCGGGGGTTAAGAGACACCCTCGAGATGCGCAGGGGTGTCCGGGAGGAGCAGTATAATAACCGGGTAAAAAATGTGACCCCACTGGTCGAGCGATACCTGCGGCTGCCGATTGAAGAGCGTCTGGACTACTGTGGCAAGGTGGTGACGCCTTTGAACACCGAAGATGTGGGAAAAGCGGTGGATTTCATAATCGGCAAAGACGTGGCTGCGGTTGCCGTTTGTTTTATGAATTCCTTTGCCGATAACCGGCATGAGGAAGCGGTTGCGAAGATTGTCAGTTCGAAACTGCCGGACGTCTATCTGACGGTTTCCAGCCGTCTTCTGCCATCAGTGCGGTTTTACGATCGGGTAAGCACCACGGTTTTAAATTC